>NZ_WXXM01000011.1:0-117418 GCF_011319235.1 Acinetobacter sp. SA01 | reverse complement strand
AGACACCAACATATCAAACCGTCCGCTTCGATAATCGCAAAAGTGCGTATTCTAAAAGCGGACATTTTTACTTTGGAGAAACCGGACATTTCTACTTTGGGCTTACAAAAATCGTTTCGTATAACGACCATTATGTTAAATAGAGGAGCATACTTAAGTACTTGTATATTATGTTTGTGATTGATCATTACTTAGAATAGGAATACATGCGAAACATTAGAAATTGGGTTACAGAGGAAATAAAGTCTCCCTTATCCCAAATATATCTATTTTTTTACAAGAATATCTTTATTTTTATAATCCCAACAATTATTTTTTGGTCGCTAATATTGTTTCTGAATCCCTATCTTATAACTCCTATATCTAAGCTGCCAATTTATCTAGAAAGCCCTACTTTTGATATAAAACAGGGGAGAATGACATCTCTAATTTGGGTTGAAGATAAGAAAAAATACATAGCTAATTGTGCATATTTGGAAAGTAAAAATGAGAGTTTTTGTGAGATCAACCAATTGAAAAATATAATAAAAATAGAAGGCGAAATAATTGATACTAACTCAGTTTCAAAATCTAATATTTTGATAAAAAAAATTATTTTTCAGAGAACCACTTCAGATGATAATTTTGTATTTATTACTGATCCGAATGTAAGTAAACGCTGGGAGAAATCGTTAGTATTTCCGATTTATGTAATACGTTTTTTATTAATCCTATCTATTCTCTTTATTTCATTTTTTGTATTAAAAAGACGTTTAAATCGTCAGATCGGTGGCTATTCACTCTAAAGATATACTTGATGGCTATAGGTTTTTTCTTTAAAAAAAGAACCAACAAACATAACTAAGACACCAGGTAACATTCCTAAGAAGCTTGCTGCCTTTGCATCCATATGATTATTTACTTTTTCACGAAATACATGAGGACCAATAAACGTCCCTACAATACTGATGATTAGTCCAATAAATATTAAAAAATCTCCCACTGCCTTTCCTTCCTTTTTTATTTCGTATAACAGCCATTATGTTAGATATAGCTAAACTGATTTTGCATGTTACGAAGAATATCTTTAATAAAGTTAATTATATCAATATCTTATAATTATAAGAATGTATCATAAAAAAGTAATTTAGCTATAGAGGTCATTTGGAAAAGCTATCTAATAATTAAAATGAAGAACATTCCTGTAAAAATGGTTCCAATTATGAAATATATCAAAGGCACAAAATATCTTTGATACCAATGTGGGCTTTTCCCTTCACTGTCTATAAGACATCTTTCATTCCAAGTTGGTATGAGAAATATTAAAGCACAAGATATGAAAACAACTATTTTATTAAAACTAGATAAATCATTAATATAGTTTAAACCACTGTGTCTTTGAGCGAGCAGAAAGAATATAATTATTGGATAGAGTAGGAATCCAAGTAAGAGCCCCAACCACGTTAATGCATTATTACTCACAAAAAAACTCACTAAATTTTAGTTTTTCTAAAATTAACATAATACACCTTATACGAAATTAAAATTTATTTTATATAAATCAATTATTTAAATATAACTAAAAGCCTAATCTTCACAAATTAGGCTTTTTTAAGTGATTTTTCACGTTCCACGCTCTTAATTCATTTTTAAATCTAGAAGTAAAAAGGCTCCATTTCATAAAATGGCATTTTCTGATTTCATTACGAATAAAAACTCGGATCAGGTACTTTAGCCGTTAACACCCACTCCCCAATTTCCTGATATTTATAATCCACCGGGTCATGCAAAGTTTGGGTACGCACATTACGCCAGAAACGGTCCAGATTTAATTGGGCTGTGGTGGCACGTGCACCCATCACCTGAAAAATATTTTGTGTGATATACAACGAGGTATTGGTCGCCGCAATTTTGGCAGTCGCAATTGCAATAGACACTTCACCGCGCTGTTCAGCAGTGAGGTCATTGCCTAGATCCCATGCCGTCTGTAAGCTCTGAACCGCTTTAGCTGCCAGTAAACGTACGCCTTCCAACTGTACATAAAATTCGGCAAAGTGCTTTTGCGTAAACGGATCATTGACCGCATTTTCCACCAAGGATTTGGACCAGGCTTTTTGGCTCTGTACGGTTTGTCTGGCAGTTGCAAAAGCGCCTTCTGCCACGCCTAAAAACAGATGCACAAAAATCAGTTGCGCAATCAACGGACGTAAACTTGAATACGGCGTACTCAGGGGTCCCGGATTGAGCAATAACTCATCTTTTTTAATTTTAACCTGCTCAAAATGACTGGTACCGCTGTCAGTCTGGCGTTGTCCCATATTGTTCCAGTCACCTAAGAAGCTCACCCCTTCTCGGGCTGTCGGAATCACACCTATCAACAATTTACCTTCATCGTTGTAAGCTGAGCAGAGCAATACATCGGAATCGATCGAACCTGAACAGAAGCTTTTGTCGCCATGAAATAGATATGCATTTTCAGACACTTGGGTTGCAATGGTTCGTCGGTCTAAGGGATTTAAAGTATTGCCCCAAAACAGGTTTTCTTTTGCAGTTTGCTCCAACCATTTTCCATACTGTTCAGGCTGGGAAAACAGTTGCACCGTCGCAATCAGCAAATGATGAAAACCATAAACATGTGCCAGTGAACTGTCGACCTGGGCAATAGTCTGAATGGTTTGAAAAACTGTTTTCCAGTCTGCGCCCTGACCGCCATATTGCACAGGAATAGACAGCCCCAATAAACCACTTTGACGGATTAAATCACGCTCCTGTTTTGGGTTGCCGCCCTGTTTATCACGTTCAGCAGCAGTGGTTGCAAACTGTTCCGCCAGTTGTTGAGCGATGTATAATGGATTTGAAGTTAAAAGCGGGGATGAAGCATTCATAATATGATCTGATTATTGCTATATTTTTAGCTTAGCAGATGATGTTTTGCTGCTTTATCTGAATGCCTGCTGTGCTTATACATAAAATAAAAATACCGCCTCATTTTCAGGCGGTATTTTTATAAATGACTTATTTATCGGGATAGACCGTTGCAATCAGATTGTTCACCACCTGTGGGTCGGCCAGGGTTGAAGTATCTCCTAAAGTGTCCAGTTCATTGGCGGCAATTTTTCTTAAAATACGGCGCATGATTTTACCGGAACGGGTTTTCGGTAAAGCTGGAGCCCAATACAGGGCATCCGGTGTAGCTACGGGTCCCAAAACCTTACGCACCCAGTTAATCAGTTCATGACGCAGCTCTTCGGATTCCTCAAAATTTGCCTGTAAGGTGACGAATGCACAGATACCCTGTCCCTTAATATCATGCGGCATACCGACCACCGCCGCTTCAGCGACATGCTCATGCGCTACCAAGGCACTTTCCACTTCTGCCGTACCCAAACGGTGGCCAGAAACATTCAGTACGTCATCGACGCGTCCGGTAATCCAGTAATAGCCATCCTTGTCACGGCGGGCACCATCTCCGGTGAAATACGTCCCCGGATAAGTCGAGAAATAGGCTTCGATAAAACGTTCAGGATCACCCCAGATGGTACGCATCTGACCCGGCCAGGAATCCTTAATGATCAGGTTGCCTTCGGCTTCACCTTCAAGTTCCTTGCCTTCAGCATCGACGATGGCGGGTTGTATGCCGAACAATGGTCGGGTTGCAGAACCGGGTTTTAAATCGGTTGCACCCGGCAAAGGTGAAATCAGGATTCCGCCAGTCTCGGTTTGCCACCAGGTATCGACAATTGGACAGCGGCTTTCACCGACCACGGTATAATACCAGTTCCAGGCTTCCGGGTTAATCGGCTCACCCACCGAACCGATCAGGCGCAAGCTGCTGCGGTCACTTTCCCGAACGAAGGCATCGCCTTCGCGCATCATGGCACGAATCGCCGTGGGTGCGGTATAGAGGATGGAAACATTGTGCTTATCGACAATATGACCGGTACGCGCCCAAGTTGGATATTGCGGTACACCTTCAAACATCACCGTGGTGGTGCCATTGGAAAGTGGGCCATAGATCACATAGGAATGCCCGGTAATCCAGCCCGCATCCGCAGTACACCAAAACACATCATCCTGCTTGATATCGAACACTTCGCGGAAAGTGGAATTCACATAAGTCAGATAGCCACCGGTCGTATGCAACACTCCTTTAGGCTTGCCGGTCGAACCCGAGGTATACAGAATGAATAGCGGATCTTCGGCATTCATCGGTTCAGGCGGGCAGATTTCATTCACCGACATGATTTCCATGTGATACCACAGATCACGCCCTGGCTGCATTTCAATCGGGTTGCCAGTACGGTGTACCACAATCACATGTTCAACCGATTCAGTCCCGGCAATTTTCAAGGCTTCATCAACATTGGCTTTAAGCAGAATCGGCTTGCCGCCGCGCATGCCGGAATCGGCGGTAATCACCATTTTAGCCTGACTATCTTCAATCCGGCTGGCCAGAGAATCTGGTGAAAAGCCGCCAAATACCACACAATGTACCGCACCAATCCGGGCGCAGGCCAGCATCGCAATTGCGGCTTCCGAAACCATCGGCATATATAGCACCACCCGGTCGCCTTTTTTAATCCCGTTCTTTTTCAGGACATTGGCAAAACGGCAGGTCTCATCATAAAGTTCGTTAAAGGAAATAATCTTATGACGGGACGGGTGATCACCCTCCCAGATAATCGCCGGTTTATAAGGGTGTTCCTTGAGATGACGGTCCAAACAGTTGGCACTGAGGTTTAGCTGGCCATCAGCGAACCATTCAATCTTGAAATTGTCCTTGTCAAAACTGGTATTTTTGACCTGGGTAAACGGTTTGATCCAGTCCAGCTTGCTGGCCTGTTCAGCCCAATATTCATCAGGCTGCTCGATGGATTTCTGATAACGCTCGAAATATTCAGACTCATTGGTGCGAGCGGTTTTTTTAAATTCTTCTGGTACAGGATAGATTTCATTCATTGCTTACTTCCTTGATCTTATTCATCTCATCACGAGATGTTATGCCGCGTTATTGCTTTATTTATTGACTGCGTATTTACAGTATGGCGATTATTTTTCAACCGCTTCAATCATGCTTTGGTCGTAGTTTATTTATACAATTTAAAACACAGACCTCTCATCATATTCAACAAAAAAATATGGTTCTATGAGTATCTGACCTGTTCTTTTAATCTTATAATTTAAGCATAGAACGTACTGTTAACTTTACAAAATACAATATTTTTCTTCTCTGAATTTTATTTGGAAAACGCGTATGAACCCGCACGACGACTCCTCCTTTTTTTCCCGCGTCCAACCGGCCAGGTCAGATAATCCACTCTCTCCAGAAGGTCGTTTTGGTCGTCTGAGTTCAATTGGCTGGTATGGGTTTGTGCATCTGATTGCTTTCTTTGCCACCATTGCTCTTAGCCTGACCATGGGTATCTTTAACTTTCATACCCTGTCGATGGACAATCAGTTCGTCAATACCCTGACAGGAATCGCCGGACTCGGTTTCGTAGCCATTCTGGTGCTGTATATCTATTTTCTGATCATGATTAGCATACGCCGTTTGCATGATCTGAACCGTAGTGGCTGGCTGACCCTGCTGTTCCTGCTGCCACTGGTGAATATTTTTATGGGGCTGTATTTGCTTTTGGGTTCAGGGACTAAAGGTAGCAATAAATATGGACTGCCGCGTGAAACACTGGTCTGGGAAAAAATATTGGCCTGGTTGATGATCATCCTCGCAGTTCTGAGCTTCTTGGCTTCAGGCAGCATAATATCTTATCAGTTTGGTACAGGTGAACTGGAAGTTCCCCCACAAGTCATTCAAAAAGGCACTCAATATTTCTAAAGTTGGCTGACAATTTTTGACAAAACGTCAATGAATGCTAAATATTGTCGGTTAAATTTTTGTTCAGTTTCAGGCAAAATGTCCGGCAATGATCATCATCCGGAAAACTTGTGGCTGAAAAACAAAACGCCTTGAATGAGGTAACTCAAGACACCTCTCAACTTTTGCAAGAAGCAACAGAAAAGACAGCGCAAACTGTCATTGAACATACAGCAAAATACAATGATGCCTATTCCACCATCGACAAATTTGTTGATGCCTTTTGGGAACGCCTGCCTTATTTATGTATCGCGTTGGTGGTCTTTAGCATTTTCTGGTTGCTGTCAAAACTGTTTAAGCTCTTTGTCCGTAAAGCACTTACTGACCGTAGTTACACCAAACAAAACCTGGTACTGGTGCTGAACCGTGTCGGCAGTTCTGCCATCATCTTTATCGGCTTTTTAATTGCCATGGTGATTGCCATTCCAGGTTTTACCCCGGGTCAGCTGATGAGTGCTCTGGGAATTGGTTCGGTTGCCATCGGTTTTGCGTTCAAGGACATTTTCCAGAACCTGCTCTCTGGCATCTTAATCCTGCTGGGTGAACCGTTCAAAATTGGCGATGACATTATTGTTTCGGGCATGGAAGGAACGGTTGAGGATATCCAGATTCGTGCAACCTACTTACGTTCTCCCGATGGTCGCCGCATCGTGATTCCCAATGCGACGGTATATACCAGTGCCGTGATTGTAAACACGGCCTATCAACGCCGTCGTTGTGAATTTGTGGTGGGGATTGGTTATGAAGATGATGTACAAAAAGCCAAGAGCATTATCTTAAGCATTTTAGATAAAGACCCGACCATTTTGAGCCAGCCTGGATTTGCAGTAAACGTCAATGCACTTGCAGACTTCTCGATTAACCTGAATGTACGTTGGTGGGTCGATACTACAGAAACCACCACCGCAGGTTCAATCAGCGAAGTTCAGGAACGCGTGATTAAAGCCTTTGCTGAACATGAAATTTCGATTCCTTATCCGGTACAGGAAGTCAAAATCTATCGTGGCAATGACACGACAGAACTCGCTGAATCAGCACGTGCTAAATAAGCGGCCCAATATGTAAGGAATTACCGTTTCGGTCCGAATAATACGGTTGCCCAGGCTGACTGCCTGGCAGCCGTTTTTTATGAGTAAATCAATTTCATAAGGGATAAAACCGCCCTCTGGGCCAATTACGATGGTACAGGGATGATCAATGGCAAAAGGCATGGATTGCTCTACATAAGGATGGGCTACATAAGCAGGACATTCTGCCGTAATTAAACCGGGCAGCACATCTTCAACAAAAGGTTTAAAGCGTTTATGGATTTCAATTTGCGGTGCAACCGTATCCCCTGCCTGTTCCAGACCCAGTGTGACATAATGATCCAGCTGCTGTAGAAATGGGGTTTGCCAATAGCTTTTATCCACACGATAGCTATGCAGCAAAATCATTTTTTCCACCCCCAGGGTCACGCTATCCATAATCAGGCGGCGCAGCACTTTCGGACGTGGCATAGCGACAATTAAAGTTACTGGCAACTTGGCTGGAACATCTTCTTCTTTGAGCGGTTTTAATCTTATAGCGTGTTCGGTCACTTCCACAATTTCGGTGAGATAGCGTTTTCCCTCACGAATACCCACTTTAAGCGTATCACCTACAGTAATCTCTAGATGTTGCTGTAGATGCTCTAACTGACGTTTGCTGGTAATAGACCAGTATTCAGATTCAGTTTGGCGTGGGTCAAGGAGGACAATATTCATAATCTTCTGCTAAAGAATCATTCAACATATTAGGATACGCGGAAGGCGACAGGGATGTCGCCCGCTGATCTGTACAGCATGGATGCTGTCTCAGATCAGCAAAGGATTTTTGCTACTTTTGATCCCTCAAAAGTAGAGATTGCCTACGAATCAGCATTTAAACTTTTCTGTAAAAATGAGGCCGTATGGTGCATTTGAAATATTTAAATATACTGATCAATCACCGCAATATGTTTGGCTAAAGAACCCTTGTTCTGCAACATAATTTTCTGCGCGTGCTGGTTCAGCTGCTCTGCAGCGCTGTGATCATTTAACAGCTCCATCAAAACCTTCACCGCCTGCTCTGCATCTTCTACGACTTTCACACCCTCTACTGCGACAAATTTATCAACAATGGTCTGGAAGTTAAAATAATTTTTACCCAAAACCGTCGCTACATTTAAAGCAATCGGCTCCAGAATATTATGTCCGCCACCCGGTTCATTCAGCGAACCGCCAACAAAGCCAGCTTGGCTAAGTGCATACCACAGCCACATTTCCCCCATCGAATCGGCTAAATAGACTTGGGTATCTAACTGAATAGCTTCCCCTGCACTGCGACGACTGGTTTTTAGATTCAGATTTTGCGCAAGCTGAAACACTTCATCAAAGCGTTCCGGATGACGTGGCACCACAATGACCAGCAATTCTGGATGTTGTGCCAGATAAGGCTTGAAAGCCGTTAACAGTTTTTGTTCTTCAGGAGCATGGGTACTGGCAAGGGTGATGATTTTACGTGCCGATAAATGCCAGTCCTGTTGCAATTGCTGTGCCTGTTGAATAAAACTGTCCGGTGCATGAATATCAAATTTAATGCTGCCCAATACCTGACTTTTATTGGTTGCCATGCCCAAATTACGGTAACGATCTAAGGTCGCCTGATCTTGAGCCAGCAAATGTTCCAAACCCTTCAGCATGCCTTGGGTCAGTCCTTGAACCTTAGCATAGCCTTTGGCCGATTTTTCTGAAAGTCGGGCATTAATCAGTAAACATGGCACTTTAAATTGCTGTGCCTGATCGATTAAATTCGGCCAGATTTCAGTTTCTACCAAAGCCAATACTTTGGGCTGATATTTTTGATAAAACGTCTGGACTAATTTTTTCTGATCGGCAGGCAAATACACGGCCTGAAACAAATGTTCATAAGGTGCTTTTAGAAATAGTGACTTGGCCCGAGCCTGACCCGTCTTGGTGGTATTTGTGACCAGTACCGGATGGCCAAGTTTGAGGTAATGTTCAATTAAAGGCTGGGCTGCGTTGGTTTCTCCAACCGACACCACATGAAACCAGATCGAATGCAGGTTTTTCGGCGGTTGAAATGGACCAAAGCGCTCAAGACATTCTTGTTGCAATTGCTCCGTATTCAGCGCACGTTTTTTAATCTGCCATTTATACAATGGCTTAATTAGAGTAAGTGCCGCGTTGTACCAAAAAGGAGTAGCCAAACAAGTTGCCTCAAATCATGTTCAATCGGCAAAATATAACAGAGCAGCCTTCACATGTTAATGAATTCTGCTCTGTGACATCATTTATTCTATTTTATGGAAGTAGCTGCTTAACTTTCAGCAAGCTGTTTATTCAGGAATGGATAGTCAATATAGCCTTCTGCCACATCGGTTCCAATCATGTTTTCCAGTTTCAATTCATTCAGTGGTTCATCTTCCACCAAACGCTCAAACAGGTCTGGATTGGCAATATAAGCCTTACCGAAAGACACCGCTTCCGCTTTACCTGATGCCAGCAGCTCAAGCGCATCTTCACGGCTTAAACGCATATTGGCAATATACGGCACACCGTTGGAACGCGCTTTCATGTCTAGGCTGATGCTGTCATCGGCCAGATATTCACGGGTAAAGAAAAAGGCAATTTGACGTTTACCCAATTCTTGCATGACATAACCAAAGGTTTCTTTAGGATTGGCATCACCCATATCGTGCTCATCGCCACGCGGTGCCAGATGTACACCGACACGACCTGCGCCCCACACTTCAATCAGTGCATCTACAACTTCTAATAAGAAGCGGGCACGGTTTTCAGCAGAACCGCCATATTCATCTTCACGCAGATTGGTTTTGCTTTGCAGGAACTGGTCAATTAAATAACCATTGGCGGCATGCAGTTCTACCCCGTCAAAACCGGCCGCTTTGGCTTTAATTGCGGCTTGTTTGTATTGTTCGGTAATGGCATGGATTTCTGAAATTTCCAGGGCACGTGGCACCACATATTCACGTTTCGGACGCAGCAGGCTGACATAGCCAGCTTGCTTCACATTACTGGCTGAAACTGGTGTTTCACCTTTTAACAGATCAGGATGGGAGACACGTCCCACATGCCACAACTGCGCTACGATCAAACCGCCTTTACCATGCACCGCATTGGTAACCAGTTTCCAGCCTTCTACCTGTTCATCGGTAAACAGACCCGGGGTTTTTTCATAACCGTTGGCTTCTTCTGAAATCACTGTCGCTTCGGAGATGATTAAACCTGCGCTAGCACGCTGTGCATAGTACTCCGCCATCATGGCCGTCGGAACACGGTCTGCTGTAGCACGGCTACGTGTCAGTGGTGCCATCACCACACGGTTTTTAAGTTTGAGTTCACCAAATTGAATTGGGGTAGAAAAATCTGTCATCAAGCCATCCTCTTACAGCTGGCCTGGACTAATTAAAGTCTAAAGCGCATGCTGTAAATGTTGTAAAAATTCCTGAATCAGTGCTTCATTACGAGAGAAATAAGACCATTGGCCATATTTGGTCACTTGAATCAGTCCTGCTTGTTGCAACACCGATAAGTGATTGGACATGGTGGATTGAGAAATATCCGCGATTTTTTCCATCTGCCCTGCACATACACCACGACTAAAATCATTGCCACATTCTTCAGTGGAAATGAAACGTTCAGGTTCTTTTAAACATTGCAGAATCTGACGTCGAATCGGGTTGGCTAAGGCTTTATAAATCGCTTCTGTGTCCATCTCATTTCACTCATGTTCATGATCAGCACTTTCGCAAAAATCATTATATCGAATTTATGCGATATTAATATCGAAAATTATCGATATTATGAGTCATTTTGTAAATTGCTGTCATTTTATCCAAATCCAGATCATTCTAGCATTGTCTGGTCAGGGGCATTCATCCTGCTGATCGACAAATGTTAAAGCTAAAAAAGCAGAGGACCCGCCTCTGCTTTTCCACGCAATAAACTTATAGACCCTGTTTCAGGCTGGCTTCAATAAATTTATCCAGATCACCATCCAGTACTGCACCAGTATTCGAGGTTTCTACACTGGTACGCAAGTCTTTAATACGCGAGTCATCCAGTACATATGAACGAATCTGGCTGCCCCAGCCGATATCAGATTTGGTATCTTCCAGCGCCTGCGCCGCTTCATTACGTTTGCTCATCTCTAATTCATAGAGTTTGGCACGTAACTGTTTCCAGGCATGGTCACGGTTGGCATGTTGTGAACGCTGGTTCTGACAGGCCACTACAATACCGGTTGGTGCATGGGTTAAACGTACCGCAGAGTCGGTTTTGTTAATGTGCTGACCACCAGCACCGGATGCACGATAAGTATCGGTACGTACATCTGCCGGGTTAATATCAATTTCAATGTTGTCATCCACTTCTGGCGATACAAACACGGCAGAGAATGAAGTATGACGACGGTTACCCGAGTCAAATGGCGATTTACGCACTAAACGGTGTACACCAGATTCGGTACGCAGCCAGCCATAGGCATACTCGCCTTCCACACGAATGGTCGCCGATTTAATTCCGGCCACATCACCGTCAGATTCTTCCATCACTTCGGCTTTAAAGCCATGACGTTCAATCCAGCGCAAGTACATACGAAGCAGCATTGAAGCCCAGTCCTGTGCTTCCGTACCGCCTGAACCAGCCTGAATCTCCACGTAACATGGATTCGGGTCCATCGGATTACTGAACATACGGCGGAATTCAAGTTTTGCCAGTTCCGCTTCTGCAACATCAAGTTCAGCCTGAACATCCTCCAGCATGGCTTCTTCGTCCGCTTCTACAGCAAGATCAAGCATGGCTTGGGCATCTTCAAGCTGAGTAGCTAAACCATCCAGTACATTCAGTACATTCTCAAGCTCGCCTTTTTCTTTGGCCATGGCTTGGGCACGGCTTTGGTCATTCCAGATCGCCGGATCTTCCAGTTCACGCAGAACCTCTTCTAAACGTTCCTTTTTCAGATCGTAGTCAAAGATACCCCCGTAATGTCAGACCACGGTCGTTTAAGTCTTTTAATTGGTTTAGATAAGGATTAATTTCCACGTGAATTACTCTCAATCAGAATATTAGGCTTAAATAGCCATCAATTATAACACAGAGCATCGATGCAGTTTTAGAGGGCTTTAATTCAATAACAATTGAGCAAATAATGCATAAAAACAGCTTATAAAAAACACTTAATCAGGAGAGCATTTTTAAGATTCAAATCATTTTTATGTTACAAAATACTCGGTTTTTTATGTAAAAAACGTCTAAATTCATAAAACCTCCACAATTTTAATAAAACAAAACATTTTAATATTTTTATATTTTTCAAATACTTGTTAAAAATAAATTACACAATATTACCTTAGAAACATTTCTGTAACCTTGGGTGGATTGACCTAGTTTTGTTTTGCTCTAGACTAAAAGTTGTAACAAAAAATGTATTATTTTTAACCGAAATTTGAGGGGTAGTATCCATGAAAAAATTAGCCATTGCTTCAGCACTTCTTTCTGCTCTAGCAGTCACAGGTACAGCCAATGCCTACCAGGCCGAAGTCGGTGCAGCAGCAGCTTATATTGATCCAGACAACGGCAGTTCAGGTAGTGCCTTCGGTGTAGATGGTACTTATTACTTTAACCCCGTACAAACTCGTAATGCGCCACTTGCAGAAGCGGCATTCCTTGACCGTGCCAGCAACGTCAATGCACACGCAACATTTGCCGATCGTGGCGATGTAGATGACAACACTTATGGTGTGGGTGCTGAAGTTTATGTTCCAAACTCAGATTTCTATCTGGGTGGTGATGTAAGCCGTAACAATACTGAATATCGTGATGTATTGGGTCAAAAATATGACTTTGATACCACTTATTATTCTGCTGAAGTCGGTTATCTTCCAGCACCAGGCCTATTAATTGCCGCTGGTGTAAAAGGATATGACAACGACAATGATGATGGTGTAGATCCTACAGTTCGTGCCAAATACGTGACCCAGCTGAGTAATGGTAAAGATATCAACCTTGAAGCAGGCGCATCATTTGGTGATCTAGACGAGTTCAATCTTGCTGCCGATTACTTCATTGATAAATCATTAAGTGTTGGTGCGGATTACTACAACAACGACTTAACTGATCAAAATGAATTTGGCATTAATGCGCGTAAATTCTTTAACCAACAAGTCAGCCTTGAAGGTCGAGTTGGTTTCGGTGAAGTGGGTAATAACGACTACAACTCATTCGGTGTAGCTGCTAAATACCGCTTCTAAGCGTGCCTTAACTCCTTTTCATCAAGTGGCCCATCTTCGGATGGGCCACTTTTTTGCTCTGTAATAAAGCATTTAGATAGTTTTTGCACATTGACGGGGCAAATATAAACTGTACACTTTGTTACAACTGTTCAAGAAACAGTCATATTTTTATAACAAAGAGAGAAATCTAAATGCTTAAAAAACTTGCTCTTGCTACAGCACTTTTGGCTAGCCTAGGAACTGCACATGCTTATCAAGCTGAAATTAATGCTGCATATGAAAATACCGACATTGATGACAGTAACGACATTGATACTTATGCAATTGGCGGGAAATATTATTTAAATGGGGTTCAAGTTAGAAATGCTCCTCTAGCTGAAGCAGCTTTTTTAGGCAAAGCAAGCAATATCGGTCTTGGCTATGCCAATGCCCGTACTGATGATGATTTTGCAGATTTAGAAATTGATACTGTAGGTATTAATGGTGAATTCTTTATCCCTAACTCACAGTTTTATGTTTCTGGAAGCTTAAATCGTGCTGAAGTGACTGTTGAAAGTGAATTTGCTAAAGCATCTGATGACAATACAGGTTATGCAATTGAAGCAGGTTACCTACCAGTTAACGGCTTACTGTTAGCTGCAGGTGTTTCTAAAGAAAACATTGATCCAGTATATGTTTCAAAAAATGGTTTCATAGACACTTTTACCAATCTAGCCTCTGTAGCAGATGAGACTGCTGTGACTTTGCGCGCAAAATACGTCACTCAAATTGGCAATCATTTTACCAATTTTGAGGGAGCAACATATTTTGGAGATGAAACTGCATATCGTCTAGGTGCAGACCTTTACCTCGATCCTACACTTAGTGTTGGTATTTCCTTCGCTGACTCAACGATTGAAGATTCAGATACCATTTTCAGTATTCGTGGTCAGAAATTCTTTACTCCAGTCATTGCTGCCGGTATGAATTACACGACAACTGATGGTGGGGACTCTTTTGGAATCAACGGTACTTTCCGCTTTTAAGCTTTAAGATTAAAAACAAAAACCGCTCAATTGAGCGGTTTTTTTATTGTTCCAAATGGATCACGCGTAGTTGTAAACTGACGTTGCCATTAAATTCATTTTTATCAATTTCATAGACCAGTCGTACACTGCCCTGCATGGCATCAAATTCAAACTTGTTACGTGCATTAAAGGCGATGGCTTCCACAATTTGACCATCTTGCAAAGCCAGACGCAGCTTTAAATGCATTTCTTTCAGCCAGCGATAATCCAGAACCTTAAATATCCCTTCAAAAATCGGCGATGGAAACTTTTGCCCCCAGGGGGTTAAATTTTGCAGAAAATCGACTGTTTCAATGTGAAAATGTTCTGTCGGTAATTCACCATCAGTCCATAAAGTGGCCTGAAACAGTGACTCATCCATATTTGAAATTAAAGCCTCAAAGACCTGCTTAAATTCATCAAAATGCTGTTTCTGAATGGTCAAACCGGCAGCGGCGGCATGTCCGCCAAAATGGCTGACCAAATGGGGATACTGCTCGGCAATCATTTCAATCGCATCGCGTATATGTACGCCCTCTATAGAACGGGCAGAGCCTTTAATATGTATACCATCTTCATCGGAGGCAAAAACAATACTGGGGCGATGAAACTGTTCTTTTAAGCGACCGGCCACAATCCCAATCACGCCCTGATGCCAATGTGGCTCAAACAGAATGAGCACAGCTGGTAAATGCTCTTGGTCCAGCTCCAGCTGAGTAAGCTCAGACAAAGCCTCCTGTTTCATCTGGCTCTCGACCTGTCGGCGCTCAGTGTTCAATTGATTTAATTGTTGTGCCAAGGGATAAGCGGTTTGCAGATCGGCAGCCAGCAGACATTCAATCCCTATGTCCATGGTTTCCATGCGTCCAGCCGCATTAATCCGTGGTCCCAGAACAAAACCCAAATCTTGAGCATTTAAAGAAGCTGGATCACGTCCGGCAATATCCAGCAATGCGCTAATTCCCGCACGACACTGATTTTGCCGTATGCGCTTGACCCCGGCATCGACCAGAATACGGTTGTTATAATCCAGGCTGGCCACATCGGCATAAGTGCCTAAAGCTACCAGATCGAGATATTGGGCCACTTTTGAGGTCGATTTTCCTAATTGGCTGCGATAACTGGACAAATTGGCGAGCAGGTAAAACGCCACCCCGACCCCAGCCAAAGCCTTGCTGGGGAATTCACAGCCCAACTGGTTCGGATTGACCACAGCTTCGGCTTTAGGCGTTTCTTTGGTGGTCAGGTGATGATCAGTAATAATCACCTGCATGCCATGTGCTTGTGCCTGTTCCACCCCGGCATGGCTGGAAATACCATTATCTACCGTAATCAAAAGGTCAGGCGTGAAATTGGCAAAAGCCAGGTCGGCAATTGCAGGCGTCAGTCCATAACCATATTTAAAACGATCCGGCACCAGATACGCGACATTCGCGCCCATATCCCGCAAAGCTAAAATCATCAATGCCGTACTGGTGGCCCCATCGGCATCATAATCTCCCACAATGACAATTTTCTTTTGCTGATCAATGGCCTGATCCATCAACTGAATGGCAGCATCCAAACCTTTCATGGTCGGCGCTAAAAGATGCTTCAATTTCAGTTCAAGTTCTTGTTCCGATTGCACACCACGGCGCGCTAAAATTTGCGCAATAAACGGTGACACGCCCTGGAAGTTTTCAGGGCGTGTAATGAACGGTCTTTGCTGAATCAGTGTTTTTGGCATTAAGGCATGAGTCGTTGTAAGTTCCACTTACCGTCGATTCTTTCATAACACAAGCGGTCATGTAAACGGTTAGGACGACCTTGCCAAAATTCATAATAATCCGGTTGCAGGCGATAGCCGCCCCAGAATTCAGGTTTTGCCAATTCTGCTTTATCGCTCACCTGATCTTGCAAAATCTGAAAACGAGTCTGTAGTTCCTCACGACTGACAATCACACCACTTTGTGGCGTACTGATATGCGCTGCAATCTGGCTGTCTCGCGGGCGTTTATGATAATAATCTGTTGATTCCTCTAAAGAGATTTTTTCAACGCGGCCGCCGACACGAATTTGGCGTTCTTGCTCAGGCCAATAAAACAACAGTTCGGCATAGGGATTGTCTGCCAAATCCAGGCCTTTTTGACTGTCGTAATTGGTATAAAAATCATAACCTGCTTCAGTCGCACCACGTAATAATAGGGTACGCACATGCGGACGGCCTTGTGCACTCGCAGTTGCGAGCGACATGGCATAGGGTTCATGCAGTTGTGCTTCTAAAGCATGGTTAAACCAATTCAAGAATTGCTCATGCGGATTTTCAGCCACATGAGTTTCGTGTAATTCCCCTTTCTGGTAACTCAAGCGCAGTTCGCTCAAGTCTTTAATCAGATCACTCATATTGTTCCCTTATACTGCGTTAGAACGTACACTGTCTGCAAGCTGATTGGCCAAAGCCGTGACTTCTTGCAGATCATCCCCTTCAACCATCACCCGAATGACCGGTTCCGTTCCTGACTTACGAATCAGTAAACGACCACGGCCTTTTAATTGTGCTGCAGCCCGATCAAATTCAGCCACCAATGCAGGCACAGCATACGGGTCAAACATTTGTTGCAAACGTACATTTACCAAGACATTTGGCAATAAATGGAAACCTTCAACCAGTTCATGTAAGGCTTTCTTCTGTTCGACCATGACAGTCAATACCTGCAAGGCAGCTATAATCGCATCGCCTGTGGTACTTTTATCCAGCGTCAGAATATGTCCTGATGGTTCACCACCAATAGCCCAGCCATTTTCATCCAGGGCTTGTAGCACATAACGGTCACCCACGCTGGCACGGACAAATGGAACCTGGGCTTTTTCCAAAGCCAATTCAAGTGCCATATTGCTCATGACCGTACCGACAATGCCTGCCGGCTTTTTCGAGCCCTGTGTTGCCAGAATATATAAAATATGATCACCAGTAATTTGCTGACCGCTTTTATCCACCATAATCACACGGTCTGCATCGCCATCAAAGGCAATACCCAAATCTGCCTGATGTTCAAGCACGGCTTTTTGCAGGTTTTCCGGATGGGTCGAACCACAGTCCTGATTGATGTTTAGGCCATCCGGTTCATTATAAAGTGCTACGACTTTGGCGCCCAGTTCCTTAAACACCGATGGCCCCACGTTATAGGCAGCACCATTGGCACAGTCCACCACAATTTTCAGGTTACTGAGGTCAAAATGGTAAGGGAAAGTCGATTTACAGAATTCAATGTAACGGCCATTGGCATCTTTTACACGCACACTTTTACCCAGGTTTGCGGTATCTTCAATTTTGAGTTCGTTTTCGAGCTCTTTATTGATCGCATCCTGTAATTCATCCGGCAGTTTTTTACCTTCGCTAGAGAAGAATTTGATTCCATTATCAAAATAAGGATTGTGTGAAGCTGAGATCACAATCCCCAAGCTGGCATGTAAAGCACGGGTTAAATGGGCAATCGCAGGGGTAGGTAAAGGACCAAGCAAATGCACATATACACCCGCCGCATTGAGACCGGCCTGTAATGCAGATTCTAAAATATAGCCTGATAAACGCGTATCTTTACCCAACACAACAATTGGTTTTTTCTTATTACTGAACTGTTTTAAAACCTTACCTGCCGCAAAACCTAACTTCAAGGCAAATTCAGGTGTAATTGGAAGCTCCCCAAACTTTCCACGAATTCCATCTGTTCCAAAATAACTCATTTTCTACTCACTTCTTATACATTTATGGGGAAATTAACCATCCCATTTTCATGCAAATACTTTACACCAAAATCAAAAAAGCCGTCATATAAATGACGGCTTTTTCATGAGGTTGATTACTAAAAATCAACCAACACGGTAGTTCGGTGCTTCTTTAGTAATGGTCACATCATGTACGTGTGATTCAGACATACCAGCTGCAGTGATTTTCACAAACTTGGCATTTTGACGAAGATCGTTCACGGTTGCAGAACCGGTATAACCCATAGAAGAACGCAGGCCACCCATCATTTGATGAACGATATTACCCATAGGGCCTTTGTAAGGTACGCGACCTTCAATACCTTCTGGTACAAGTTTTTCCTGACCGGCTTTAGCGTCCTGGAAATAACGGTCAGCAGAACCTGTTGCACCCGCCATTGCACCCAATGAACCCATACCACGGTAAGCTTTGTAATAACGGCCCTGGAAGAATTCTACTTCACCCGGTGCTTCTTCAGTACCAGCCATCAATGAACCGACCATGATAGTGCTTGCACCGGCGCCAATTGCTTTCGCCATATCGCCAGAGAAGCGGATACCGCCATCTGCAATCAAAGGAATCTGGTCTTTCAATGCATTGGCAACGCTGTCAATCGCAGAAATTTGTGGCATACCAATACCGGCAACAATACGTGTAGTACAGATCGAACCAGGACCGATACCGACTTTTACCGCATCCGCACCGGCATCAAGAAGCGCAAGTGCAGCATCACCAGTGGCAATGTTACCGCCAATCACCTGAACTTGCGGATAGTTGGCTTTGACCCAGCGAACACGTTCAATCACGCCTGCAGAGTGACCATGAGCTGTATCGACAACAATGGCATCTACACCTGCTTCAACCAGTGCTTCAACACGGCTTGGTGTTTCTGTGCCAGTACCGACTGCCGCACCGACACGTAGACGACCGAGGTCATCTTTACAGCTGTTTGGATAAAGTTCCGCTTTACGGAAATCAGTGACCGTAATCAAACCTTTCAGTTCGTTGTTATCACCTACCACCAGTACTTTTTCAATGCGATTTTTTTGTAGAAGTGCCTGGATATTTTCTTTTGATTCGTTTTCACGAACAGTCACCAGACGGTCCTGACCGGTCATGATATTGCTGACAGGTTGTTCCAGATTGGTTTCGAAACGTGTATCACGACCCGTCACAATACCGACAACCTTGCCATCTTTAACCACAGGCACACCGCTGATGTTGTTGGCTTGAGTGATTGCGATCAGTTCACGAACCGTGGTTTCTGGCGTTACGGTGATAGGATCTTTCACCATACCCGCTTCAAATTTTTTCACACGGCGTACTTCTGCAGCTTGCGCAGCAATGTCCATGTTTTTGTGCAAGATACCAATACCACCATTTTGCGCCATTGCAATTGCCATACGGGATTCAGTCACCGTATCCATAGCTGCTGACACAAGAGGAATATTCAGGTTAATGCCACGAGTAAGGCGTGTCTTTAAGGAGACATCTTTTGGGAGAACAGTTGAGTAGGCAGGGAGTAATAAGACATCATCGAAGGTTAAAGCTTCTTGAACGATGGTCAACATAACAGTCTCACTGGTAATTTCCGTGCGCTATTATAAACAAAAAAAACAATTTTATTCATGCTTATTTCAGGCAGCAATGTAAAATAAATTTAGATTACTGAATATTATTGGGTTTTTGAATTTAAATACCGCAATTCGGGCTGAATTTCCTGATCAGTATTTCATTCAGACTGGACAACAAAAAACCTCGCGCTATATCACCTAGACACCGCAAGCCCCGCTAACCAGTGCAAAAGGCTCTAATCGTGGCTTTACCCATCAAAACCGTGTGTTTTTAAATAAAAAAGCAGAGCCAGGGCCCTGCTTTTTTATTCTGAGATGACGAATCACGATCTAGCTGACACGTTCAAAACTATCATCATTCTCGGCATCCTCTACCCTAATCTGGATAAAGGGAATCATATTGTGGGCCATACGGGCCTTGTTGCATTGTTCATCGGCAATTTGCACTTCTTTACACGAGGAACTGCGCAGCTGGTACATGCCACAACTGACCTGTTCACCTATGCTGCCTTCTAGCGCGATACAGCGTGGATTTTTTTGATTGGTTCCTGCCATGCATGAATAGACTGCTGTGACAGGTTCAGTATAATTTTCGGGCATTGGAATTCCCTCTGCCCAATAAAATGAAACCCGAAAATAGGCGCAACATGCGCCACAGCTTAAACATGCATCCTGTGCAGGAACTTGAGACAACATTTCTTATAAATTCTCGTCATCAAAAAAGTTTTTTGGGATAGAAAATATAAAAAATGTTGTTTTTTGACTCAAGAAAAATTTTGTATTTTCTTGAACTATTCAGGACAGGTAAATACGCTTTCGTCCATCAGGTCGGTGCCGCATTCCAAGGTTTCAATCCAGTCCAAAAATTGATGGATCTGCTCTTTGCCAATAAATGGCGTGCCATGCTGTGGCACAATCATTTCCACATCCATGCTACGAACCATTTGTACCCACAGACGGATCACTTTATTGCAACACATATAGCGTTGATGAAAGCCTTTCATCTTCGGAATATGCGCAGCAAAATTTTCCAGCGGTTTAGAGACATCATCTACCATGGATGCGCCCATATCACCAGAAAACAGAATTTTGGCAATCGGATCATAAAACTGGAAATTACCGACCGAATGCAGAAAATGTGCCGGAACGGCAACAATGCTCGATTCACCCAACGGAATCACCTGACCATGGTCAGGCAGCTCAACCAGACGATCCAGCCAGTTCCCTTTCATCCGGTCGCTCATGAAAGCCGAGCTCAAATGTGGCAAGAAACGTGCCCATAATTTTGATGCTACTATTTTGGCCTCGGTATAGACCAGCCAGCGTGGCATAGAAGTAATAATGTCGGGGTCCTGATGGGAGGCCATGACATAATCAAGATTGGTTAGACGGGTATATTTGTTCAGCTCCATGGTCAATGGAACATAGGTCAAGTCGCCCCCTGGATCAAGCACTGCAGCACGTTCATGATCCAAGATTAGAAACTGGTTTGCCTGTACACCTTCACCTTTCACTAAACTGGTAAAACTAATACATTTATGCGTACCATTATCAAATAGTACCTGTGATGTGGTGCGATCAAACGCCATACCCATTCCCCAAAATATCGTTTTTAAACTAAATTTTTAATTCCTCTCAACATATAGGGATTCATGGAAATTTACAACAAAATAACATCTGAATACTGGTAGATTTATCAGTAAATTGTGCGGTATTTCTCAATAAAAAATCCCGACAAAAATGCCAGGATTTTTTTAATGCTATTCAAATTTAAAAGAAATAATGTTGTACTAGTGCCGCCACACCTATCACTAAAAACACAACTGCACCAATTTTATGAATCAGTGAAATCGGTAGTTTTTCTGCCAGTTTGTTACCAATAAAGACCGCAGGAGCATTGACCAGCATAATGCCCAGTGTAGTTCCCAATGTTACCCAGCCAACACTGTCAAAGCGCGCGGCAAGGGCCACGGTAGCAATCTGGGTTTTATCACCAATTTCTGCCAGAAAGAATAAAACAAACGTGGCACTAAAGACGCCATATTTTTGCCATTTATTAATACTTTCAGTTTCATCATCCAGTTCATCTGGAATCAGCATCCAGGCCGCCATCCCAATAAATCCAAGAGAAACAATCCATAACAATACGGTCGGGCTCAGAACAGTGGTAATCCATTGACCCAGTACAGCGGAAACACCATGGTTGACCACGGTCGCCAGAAAAATTGCAATCAGAATGGGTACAGGTTTACGGAAACGCGCGGCCAGCAGTAAAGCCAGCAATTGAGTTTTGTCACCCATTTCAGACAAGGCAACAACAGCTAAAGAAATCAGGAAGGCTGAAAGCATGATGTATTTCTCTGGCTAGCATAATAAAACCTGTGACTCACCCCTCCTGCTAGCCAAATTGAGCAGAGTGGTAAATCAAAGGTCTTGCCAACAAAAAGAAAATCATGATCAAAAGATCATTTGGTTCTTTGCTATGATGACCATGTTCTGTGGAACAATTATGTTGACCATCACCTTTTTACATTGCGTAAAAAGCGGCTACTCCCCAATGAAGTGCATGCATTTTAAGCTGAAAGATAAAAATTTTCAAATGACTTTAAAAATATCATTTCAGGATAATGCTAAACATTGCTACTCATGACAAAAATTGCATTAAAGATCATTTTAAACGGCTGTGTTCAGCGTCTTATCCCTATCATAAGAATGAGTCTGTGTATGTCTCAACACCAAAGCTTTCATAACAAAACCCTGCCGAAGCAGGGTTTTGTGTAGCCTAAACTGAAATTAGAGCAACAGACTACGGATATCCGCCAACAATTTGGTCAGCTTATGGGTAAAGCGTGCTGCATCTGCGCCATTAATCACCCGGTGGTCATAAGACAATGACAATGGAAGCATCAGCTTAGGATCAAAACTTGTACCATTCCAGACCGGTTGCATGGTGGCTGGTGAAATACCTAAAATCGCCACCTGAGGCCAGTTCACCAATGGGGTAAATGCGGTACCGCCAATTGAACCCAGGCTGGTAATCGTAAAGTTCGCACCTTGCAAATCTTTCGGTGACAATTTCTTGTCACGTGCTTTCTTGCTCAGCTCACCCAGTTCAACTGCAATTTGCTTGATTGATTTTTGATCTGGATTACGCAGTACCGGTACAGTCAAACCATCCGGTGTTGCCACGGCAATCCCCATATGGATTTCATTACGCAGCAATACCGATTTTTGATCGTCTGCCAAATGGCCTGCAAAATACGGCTCTTCCTTCAACAGATGAGCGACTGCTTTGGCAATAAAAGCCAGAATCGTCAGGCTAATACCGTCTTGTTTAAACTTAGCTTTGAGTTCACCACGCCATGCTTCAAGTTCGGTAATATCTGCCAGGTCAAACTGCGTCACCTGTGGAATGTAGTTATTCAATGACAATTGCGGCACAGATACCTGTTGCAGACGGGTCATGGCTTTCACTTCACCACCGCCAAATGCCGAGAAGTCTGGCAATGCAGGCAAGCCAGGAACTTGTGCTACAGTCTGTGCTAACGGTGCAGCTTGAGGTGCAGTTAAGCGTGTTTTTACATAAGCAAAAACATCTTCCTTCATCAAGCGGTCATGAGCACCTGATGCCTTCACTTCAGCAAGTACCACGCCCAACTCACGCGCCAGCTTACGCACCGCAGGACCGGCATAGACTTTGGCATTGGCAGCATTCTGCTCTTTGCTCAGCTTATCAGCCGATTGAACGGGTGCTTGTTCTACAGATGTAGCCGCTTGTGGCACTGCTGCCGGAGCAGGTGCTGCTTTGGCTGCAGGAGTAGCTTCAACTTTAGCTGGCTGAGCTACAACTGCCTGTCCTTCCACTTCGATGGTTACCAGAGCCATGCCTTGTGAGACATTTTGCCCCATTTGTACGTGAATGGCTTTAATTACCCCTGCCGATGAGCTTGGTACTTCAACGGTCGCTTTATCAGATTCAACCACAATAATGCTTTGATCCGCCTCAACCGTGTCACCGACTTGAACTAAAATTTCCGCCACTACAGCTTTATCTACACCCAGATCAGGCACAGCAATTTCAACGTCTCCGCTTGGTGCAGAGGCTACAGGTGCCTGAACTGATGTTTCTGTTTTTGGCGCATTCACAGAAGATGTTTCTGTAGAAGCTGTACTTGGTGCTGCTTCAACAGCTGAAGATGCAGTTTTCACTTTGAGCAGAACCACACCTTCTTTGACTGTGTCGCCTGCCCGAACTTCAACGCTCTCAACCGTACCTGAAACGGTACTTGGCACTTCTACAGTGGCTTTATCAGATTCCACCACTACAATGCTTTGATCGACAGCAATTTCATCACCTACCTGGACCAAAATTTCGCCGACCAGGGCTTTTTCTACCCCAATGTCAGGGACTTGCACTTCAACAATTGAAGAGCTGCCAGTCGGAGCCTTCGGTGCAGAAGCTGCTGGTTGATGGGATGCCAGTTCCTGCATAATTTCCTGATCAGGCAGCGAGGTCGGAGTATTTTCCGAAGTCTTCTGTGAAGCAGCTGCTTCCTGGACTTCAGTCGCACTGGTTGAACCGTCTTCAGCTTCTAGTTCAATCAGGACCGAACCTTCTGAAACCACATCGCCCGCTGCAACCGTAATACTTTTCACAATCCCTGCCGAAGTACTTGGCACTTCAACAGAGGCTTTATCTGATTCAAGCAAAATCAGGCTGTCATCTACCGCAACGCTATCGCCCACTTTCACTAAAATTTCAGCAACGGTGGCTTTATCTACCCCAATATCAGGTGTTTTGATTTGCATGCTTAGTTCTCCTCACCTGATTGTTCTTTATAGTCCGCAACCGCCTGAATTTCAGGATGTGCTTGAGGTGCCCAAGCGACTGGACGATCAGTATCAAGTTCAAAGCTGGAGATGGCATCTTTCACCAAACGCGCATCAACCTCACCTTCATCGGCCAGTTTCTTCAAGGTTGCCACAACAATGTGCGCAGCATCCACACCGAAGTAACTACGCAAATTGCCACGAGTATCTGAACGGCCGTAACCATCGGTGCCCAAAGCTACAAATGGACGGTTGTCTGGAAGATAGGCACGAATCTGTTCGCTGTATGCGCGCATATGATCGGTTGCAGAAACCACGATACCGTCTGTTTCACGCAATTGTTGTGACACCCAAGATTCTTTGGTGTCTTCTGCCAATGGATGCAGGCGATTGTATTCTTCACATGCCATACCATCACGTGCCAGTTCGTTGAAGCTGGTGACACTCCACACATTCGAGTGAATCTGGTATTCATCGCGCAAGATTTTCGCCGCTTTAATCACTTCACGAAGAATCACACCGGAACCCATCAGCTGAACAGTGGCTTTATCATCCTGTTCAAGCAGATACATACCGCGCTTGATGCCTTCTTCCACACCTTGCGGCATTTCAGGATGCTCATAGTTTTCGTTCATGACGGTCAGGTAATAGAACACACGTTCCTGATTGACATACATGCGTTGCAAACCATCGTGTACGATCACTGCAAGTTCATAACCGAAACATGGGTCATAAGACACACAGTTCGGAATAGTATTCGCCAGAATATGCGAATGACCATCCTGATGCTGCAAACCCTCACCATTCAATGTAGTACGGCCCGCAGTTGCACCCAACAAGAAACCTTGTGCCTGGGCATCACCGGCTGCCCAGGCAATATCGCCAATACGCTGGAAACCGAACATCGAGTAGTACATGTACATTGGAATCATCGGCAGGTTATTGGTTGAATAACTGGTTGCCAAGGCTGCCCATGCACTCATTGCACCGGCCTCGTTAATTCCTTCCTGCAACATGTGACCATCTTTGGCTTCACGATAGTTCATCAGCTGTTCTTGGTCTTCGGGAGTATATTTCTGACCATGTGCAGCATAGATCCCCAACTGACGGAACATGCCTTCTAAACCAAAGGTACGTGCTTCATCCGGTACGATCGGAACAACGCGGTCTTTAATGGCTTTTTCTTTCAGCAGCGCTGAAATTAAGCGAACCATCACCATCGTGGTTGATTGCTGTTTGCCATTTGAACCTTTTAATACCGCATCAAACACTGAAAGTTCTGGAATTGCCAAAACTTCACTTTCTTTACGACGTGCAGGCAGATAGCCACCCAATGCTTCACGACGTGCCTTCATGTATTTAATTTCAGGCGAGTTTTCACTTGGACGGTAGAATGGAACTTCTTCAAGCTGCTCATCGGTAAATGGCAGATTGAAACGGTTGCGTACATACTTGAGTGATTCAAGCTGCATTTTCTTGATTTGATGCGTTTTATTGACCGCTTCAATTTCTTCGGACAGACCATAGCCTTTGACAGTCTTCGCTAAAATTACGGTTGGCTGACCTGTAGACTTCATTGCTTCGGCATAGGCAGCGTACACTTTGTAAGGGTCATGACCGCCACGGTTTAAGTTATCGATGTCTTCATCACTTAAACCTTTAACAAGTTCTTCAGCTTCTGGGTATTTACCAAAAAAGTGTGCACGCGTATAAGCACCACCTTTGACTTGATAACGTTGATAATCACCATCAACGGCCTCTTCCATCACGGCTTTTAAAGCGCCTGACTCATCTTTGGCAAGCAGCGGATCCCAATGACGGCCCCATACCACTTTAATCACGCGCCAGCCGGCACCACGGAATAAGGATTCAAGTTCCTGGATAATCTTACCGTTACCACGCACCGGACCATCAAGACGCTGTAAGTTACAGTTCACCACCCAAATCAGGTTATCTAACTTTTCACGACCGGCGAGCGAAATCGCACCTGTACTTTCCGGTTCATCCATCTCACCATCGCCAAGGTAAGCCCAGACCTTACGGTCTTCTTCTTTAATCAGACTACGGTTCATCAGGTATTTTTGAATATGCGCCTGATAGATCGACATGATCGGACCCAGACCCATCGATACGGTCGGGAACTGCCAATAATCCGGCATCAAGTACGGATGCGGATAACTCGGTAAACCATTGCCACCCACTTCACGGCGGAAATTGTTGAGCTGATCTTCAGTCAAACGGCCTTCAAGGAATGAACGCGCATAAATACCAGGCGCACAATGTCCTTGGTAATAGATCATGTCACCACCAAAGTGGTCGCTATTGGCGCGGAAGAAGTGGTTAAAACCAACATCATACAAGGTTGCAGAAGATGCAAAACTGGCCAGGTGACCACCCAGGTCGTCACCGGTTTTATTGGCACGTAACACCATTGCCAAGGCATTCCAGCGAATCAGGGCACGGATACGGCGTTCCATATCCTGGTCACCTGGCATGGCCGGGGTTTCTTCAACTGAAATGGTATTAAGATAAGGAGTATTTAGACGCTGAATAGGAACATGCTTGGCAATCGCGCGCTGATAGAGTTTTTCTAACAAAAATGCAGCACGCTCTGTACCCATATGCTGTAAAACCGAGTCAAATGCATCTTGCCATTCTTGGGTTTCTTGCGCGTCGGTATCACCATAAAACGCCATATTTCACCTATTCCTTAAGCTTATTTATAGTTTCTATATGTATCACACTTTAGAGGGCATCAGTTATCGCCACAACTGAATACGGAATACCACTATTATTTAGATAATAAATACTCATTGACCATTCTTTACGCAATAAAACAAAAAACCGCCAATAAAGGCGGTTTTTTATACAATAACTATTCTCTTGAATGATACTATTATATTCGAAAGCTCTAAATGCCCTAGAGTTACTCTTTAACGAATATGTACATCTATCTTATGGCAACATTGCTAAATAAGTAGATGGATTTTTGCGTTGTCCATCTTTCACTACTTCATAATGCAAATGTGGACCGGTACAACGACCTGTACAACCCACATTGGCAATGTGCTCTCCAGCTTCTACGCGATCACCAACACGGGCAATTAAACGTGATGCATGCGCATAACGGGTTAAATAGCCATTACCGTGATTAATTTCCACGTATTGGCCATAACCTGTACCCCAACCCGATTTGGTCACTACACCCGGGCCAGTCGCATAAATAGGCGTACCGCTTGGTGCGGACAAATCCAGACCAGAGTGATTTTCAGCGCGGCCACCCATGGTACGGCCACCAAAGTCTGAGCTCACACGTTTCATGGCTGGAAGGGGATGAGATACTAACCAGGAGTAAGCGTTGCCAGAATAAGTTTGTGAATTCTTTGAACCATATTTTTTAGCCAATGATTCATTGTTTAATTCAATTGTTTTTTCACGCAATTGAACATTCATTCTGGTTTCAGCAGGAAGATCAATATCATTTGACTCTGCATAAGACCCTTGAGCCAAAGTACGAGTCAATTGTTCAATGCGATCTTCCGATACATTATTAGAGTTAGGATTTAATTCAACTAAATCTGCAAAAGCCACAGATGCGGCAGAAGCTGCCAATGAAAACGCTAATAAAATACGTCGCGTATGCATAAAAAAACCTCTTTTAACTGTTCTTAGTCAATGTCCTTGCGTGATCTCTTCCTTGATATCCACTAAAAGAAGTGCGTAAGATTAAGACACAAGTATGTAGGAACAATGTATGTCGGAACCAGTTAACATCTTTCAACAAACAAGAAAACACTTAAAAACAGGAAACTTTACGTTTCTCTCTACACAAGTTGCTGCATGGCAGAAACTTACAAAACTCATTCAACCGATATTGCCCCAACCGGAGCAATGGCAAGTTGTTTGTTATGAACATGGCATTTTGACGATTACGGGTGCAAATCAAGCCATGATTAGCCAGCTTGCCTATCTTCAAAAGCAATATATCTCACAATTGTTACAATTACCTGAATTTAAAGACTTACAAAAATTGCAAGTACGATTAAGAATTCAGACGCAACCCCCTTTAAAACCCCAATCTCTGTCCCGATCCCTTAGTCCAGATACTCAAGACTTACTGCGTGGTGCTGCCGACTTTGTAAGCGACCCTAAGCTTAGCCAAGCTATGCTACGTTTGGCAAGAAATAAAAAGTAACCAATACAGGCATATCTTTGAATTAAGAAAAAAAACATGTGAACTGCTTAACAATTCATTTTGTTATACTATAACGTGTGCATTAAAAGACAATAACTTATGTCACACTTACATAAGAAATTGGGCATTGATTAATGTCATCAAATGTTACAATTTCGTAATTACTTGGATCACTTTTAACATTGCGTAATAATTGATTATTTAAGGCATGTCCGGACTTATACCCATCAAATTTGGCAATAATCTGGTGGCCTAAGAGATATAAATCCCCGACTGCATCCAGAATTTTGTGACGGACAAATTCATCTGAGAAGCGAAGCCCTTCTTCATTGACCACACCAGTTTCATCTACCCCAATGGCATTGTCCAGACTCGCCCCCAAGGCCAGATTATTGGCTTTTAGATAATCCAGATCTTTCATAAAACCAAAAGTACGTGCTCCACTGACTTCATAGACAAAAGTTTCGGTAGAAAAGTCGATGGTTGCTGACTGATATTCTTTTTTAAATGCAGGATGATCAAAATCAATGGTAAAGTTGAGCTGGAAGCCATCATGAGGATGAAATACTGCACGCTTATCATCAATGAATGCTTCAACATGTTTTAAAATTTTTATAAATTTTTTCGGTGCATCCTGTTCTTGTAGTCCGCCTTGCATCAGCAGGTAAATAAATGGACCAGCACTACCGTCCATAATCGGAACTTCTGAAGCCGAAACTTCAATAATCAGGTTATCAATCCCCAGTCCTGCAATGGCACTCATGACATGCTCAATGGTCCCGACTTTGGCATTTTCCTGAACCAAGTTTGAACACATAAATGCTTCTTGAATCAGCATGGCGTCTGCAGGAATGTCCACCTGCGGATCTAAATCGATACGTCGAAATACAATACCCCCATCCACATGGTGCGGCACAAAGTTAATTAAGACTTTTTGCCCACTATGAAGACCAATACCGCTCGCTTTCACGACACGCTGTAGGGTACGTTGTTTCAACATGTTTTTCTATCATCTGCTCATCAAACCGCTATACGTTAGCATATTTAGCCATTGATAAAAAATAAAAAGGTAGTCTTGCGACTACCTTTTCTGTTGAATTTATGCATTCTGCATAAATTTACCATTATTTACGTTGCTGATTTTTCAAGTAATCCTGAATACTCATTGGCGTTGGACGGGCTGAACCGACTGCTGGAGCAGGTGCCGCTGCTGCCTCATTTTGCTGACGTTGAATGGCTGGCACATCATCATCTTCAACGACAGCCTGAGCCGTATGAGTGACTGGACGTGTTGCAGACTGTACTGATGGGCGTTTTACCGTATCTGCAGAGTCCGCTGAATTACGGGTCAAACCGGTTGCAATTACAGTGACACTGATTTCATCACGCGCATCCGGATCAAAGACCGTACCGTAAAACACCTGACCTTCATCAAGATCGACAATCTGGTTGACGACATCGGTAATTTCTTCAATTTCACCGAAGGTCACATCATCACCACCGGTGACGTTAATTAAAATGCCTTTGGCATTCATAATAGTCACGTTATCCAGTAATGGGCTGCGAATAGCCTGTTCAGCCGCCTGACGGGCGCGTGTTTCACCACGGCCTGAACCCACACCCATCATCGCATAACCGCGAGTGCTCATGGCCGTTTTCAAATCAGCAAAGTCAAGGTTGATATGACCGGGACGAACCACCAGATCAAAAATACTGCGCACTGCATTCAGCAATACATCATCTGCCTTTTTATAAGCATCTTTCATGGAAATGTCACGGAAGACTTTAAGCAAACGCTGGTTAGGAATAATAATTAATGAATCGACATGTGCTTCCAGAGCTTCAATGCCTTTTTCTGCCGACTGTTGACGACGCTTACCTTCAAAGTTAAACGGAGTCGTCACCACACCCACAGTTAAAATGCCCATTTCTTTGGCAATTTCAGCAACAACTGGCGCAGCACCCGTACCTGTACCACCACCCATACCGGCAGTGACAAATACCATATCGGTACCCTCCAGATGTTGGCGAATCAGTTCACGGCTTTCTTCAGCAGCAGTTTGACCTACTTGCGGATTTGCACCTGCCCCCAGACCACGCGTGCTTTGTTCACCTAACTGGATTTTGAATTGGGCATTCATACGGTCTAAAGCTTGTTTGTCGGTATTGGCACAAACAAATTTTACCCCTTGAATGTCGGATTCAAGCATGTGTTGCACGGCATTACCACCAGCACCACCAACACCAAATACAGTGAAACGGGCTTGACCGTTGCTATCGTTTTGATCATCTTCTAAAAATTCAAATGAGGCCATGACCTTTGGATTTCCTAATTCGTAATTGGCAGTCACTTAAGCCCGTATACTGCCTTGATCTTAATAAAAATTGAGTTTAGGATGCTGTCCAACCACACACTTGTCAAGTGCAAGCCGTTAGACGAACAACTTCCTTACAATATTCCCAATAAATTTCACTTAAAATATCGATTTTAACTGATTGTTTAACGCTGACCATGCCCGACCGACCCGCTTAAATAGAGTCAGTTTTTCAGGATCTGTCGCTTCTACAATAGTATCTTGCGTATCACTTTGGCTAAACATCAACAAGCCGGCAGCAGTGGCATACTGTGAACGGCGCAAAGCCGCCTGATTCTGTTCATCAGCATGTACTTGTACTGGTGGATTGCCTAAATGCGCTGACACCCCCAACATATGACGTGCCAAATTCACCATACCTTCAATTTGACTAGCATCACCCGTCAGAACTACACCATGATACAGACCATGAATGGCCCCATTCTGCTTTAATTCTTGATGAACCTGGGTCAGAATTTCTTCATAACGCGCAATAATGATTTCTGCCAATTCAATACGGCTAATGGTCTGTGGACCATCAATGCCCTGAAATTGAATCATATGGTCAGGTTTAACCACTTTCAGGTCAACACAGCCATACAACAATTTCAGCCGTTCAGCTTCTTCAGTGGTGGTTTGCAATACCGCAGCAATATCACGGGTGACATGCTCTCCCCCACGCTGCAAAGTATGCGTCAATGCCAAGCGACCATCCAGATAAACGGCAATATTGGTGGTACCGGCACCGATATCGACCAAACATACCCCATATTCTTTTTCATCTTTCAGCAAACTGGCTTCAGCTGTTGCCAAACAGGAAACCACCATTTTCTCCACGCCAATATTAGCCCCTTTAAGGGCACGATCCAGATTTTGCATGGTGCTGATTGGCAACATCATCAGCTGATAATGCCCGATCATGCTATGAGCAGACATGCGAATCGGATTTTGCACCCATTCCGCAGAATCATCCAGTTCAAAACCTAAAGGTACCGCACTCACCAGATAATGGTCTGAAGTCAAATGACTGGCTTTGGCCAATTCGAGTGCACGAACCACTTCGCTTGTTGTAATTGTGTGGTCGCTATTTTCAATCGGAGTACGGCCTGAGGCATAAAAGCTTTTTAATTCTGCACTTGGAATGGAAACCCAGGCAGAATGCACCCGGCATTCAGCCATATCTTCTGCTTCTTGTACGGCATTTTTAATTGCAGTGATGACCTTATCGAGACTTACAATTTTCCCTTTATTCATGCCTCGGTTACGAGCGGTTGCCATCCCAATCACTTGGATATTGTCTGGCGCATGTACCTTACCAATCAAAACTGAAACTTTGTGTGTCCCAATGTCAATCGCAACAACCGAGGGAACAGCTTCATTCATTATCTACTACTACCATTACGTGTTTAGTTAATTTATGGCCTTAAGCCTCTATTTTATATAAAGCCGCTCAATTATGGCTTTACCGTTCTTGTATCTGCAATGCTTGTGTCATCAATCGTTACAACAAAATGACCATTTACAATATTCGGGGGTGCTGCATTCTTCCATTGTATGGCCAATCCGTTTCTATAACGCAAGTCTACTGATGAAATTTTAGCCCAAACGGGTTTTAGATCACTTTGTGCCAGATGACTTAAGCGTTGAAGTTTACCCATGGTCTGATCCTGATCGACAATAATGCGTAAACCTGAATCAAACTGCATGAACCAGGTCATACGTTCTGTTAAATATAATTCTTTTAAACGAATGTTGACCGGCAGGAACAACTGGTTAATTTCATTGTAGCGACGCATCATCATTTTTGACTGAGAAGCGGGACCATGCAGCAAAGGTAATTTCTGGTTATTCTGCGGCACCACTTCTGCAAAAATATCACCACTGTCACTCAATAGCCGTCCGGTTCCCCAACGAGCAATGGCATGACGCGGCATGACGCGCACACGAATTGAATTTGGCCATGCACGTGAGACTACCACGCGATCCACCCAAGACAACGCTAAAGCCTGATCGCGGATTTGTTCCAGATCAGAGGTAAAATAATTTTCTGTCACCTTGGGTGCAACATGAGTCATGACCTGGCGATTTTCAGCCTCTGAGCGGGTACCCACTACACTCAGTTTAGCCACCTGGGCATCCGTCATAACACCATACAGACCATAAATCCCCACTGCCAATACGGCAAGTGCAACCAGCAACAACAACCAGCCACCCAAATTCGCAAGCTTTTCCTTAGGTGTAGGTAGCTTTTCATGAATAGAGGTAATTGCTGCTCGTTTACGACGCATTGAAGCAGGGAGTTGAGCCATAATCTAGTAAGCCGCAGCCGTTAAAGTCTGTTCTAAAATCGCCACACATAACTCATCAAAACTATAGCCCACAGCTTTTGCCGCCTTTGGTACTAGAGAATGACTGGTCATGCCCGGAACAGTATTCACTTCCAGTAACCAGAAGTTGCCCTGTTCATCCTGCATGGCATCAATACGCCCCCAACCACTTGCACCTACGGCCTGGAAAGCACGTAAACACAAAGCTTGCAGACGTTTTTCTTCTTCTTCGGTTAAACCACACGGAATGCCGTACTGCACGTCATTACGGTTGTATTTGGCTTCATAGTCATAGAATGCCACATCTTTTGGCGGTTCCAGGCGAATAATCGGCAAAGCCTGACCATTTAAAATCACAATAGTAAATTCACGGCCGGTAATCCATTTTTCTGCCATCACCACGGCATCATGCTCAGTGGCTTTGGCAATTGCATCGGTAAAGTCTTCCTTACGTTCAACTTTACTCATACCAATACTTGAACCTTCATGTACCGGTTTGATAATAAACGGCAGACCAATGCTGTCCACTATGGCATCCAGATCAGAATCTTTGGTCACAATGCGATAGGGGGCCGTTGGCAGTTCCGAACCTTGCCAGACCTGCTTGGTCTTCACCTTATCCATGCCAATCGCAGAACCTTGCACACCGGTACCGGTATAAGGAATATTCAACCATTCCAATGTACCTTGGATTTGACCGTCTTCACCACCGCGGCCATGCAAGACAATAAAAGCACGGTCATAGTTCACCAGTTCAGTTACACTACGCTCTTGCGGGTCAAAAGCTTCGGCATTCACGCCCGAACGCACCAATGCTTCAAGCACAGCTTTACCACTATCTAGAGAAACCTCGCGCTCAGCTGATTTACCACCAAGCAATACGGCAACTTTACCGAATTTTGAAGCATTTGCCACGTTTATATCCTTAAACTTTATAACTGAACAATCACACTCAAAAACACACAAAGTGATTATTTTAAATACAACTTATTTTGTGCAAGCTCAACCGAGATCGCACCCACATTACCTGCGCCTTGCGTTAATAACAAGTCATTTGGCTGCAACACTTTTTGCATCACATTTTGTAAATTGCCATCTACAGGATCAATCAAAATCGGTTCAACCTCACCGCGCAAACGGATACTGCGCGCCAGACTGCGACTATCTGCCCCGACAATCGGCTTCTCGCCTGCAGGATACACTTCCAGCAATAACAATTGGTCAACTTGTGACAATACATCGACGAAGTCATCAAAGCAGTCGCGGGTACGGGTAAAGCGATGCGGCTGGAACATCATCACCAGACGGCGGTCTGGATGACTTTGACGTGCAGCCTTAATGGTAGCTTCGACTTCTTTAGGATGATGACCATAGTCATCCACCAGTTTCACATTGCCACCTTCAATCTCAAATTCACCTTGAACCTGGAAGCGACGGCCCACACCGCTAAAGCCTTCTAATGCACGGCAGATCGCGCCATCAGAAACGCCTTCATCCGTAGCGATACCGATTGCTGCCAAAGCATTAAGCACATTATGCAGACCCGGCTGGTTCACCGTCACACGAAGCGGTTCACGGTTTTTACGCAGCACGGTAAAGTGAGTACGCATACCGTCCTGATCAACATCGACAGCACGGATGTCATTGTCTTCATTAAAGCCATAAGTCAACACTGGACGACCAATACGTGGCATGATTTCACGGATGTTGGCATCATCACCGCACACCACAGCCAGGCCGTAGAATGGTAATTTTTGCAGGAACTGGACAAAAGTATCTTTGAGCACATCAAAGCTGCCGCCATAGGTATCCATATGATCCGCATCAATGTTGGTCACAATGGTGGCCATAGGTTGCAAGTGTAGGAATGATGCATCTGACTCATCTGCTTCAGCCACGATATAACGGCTTGCACCCAGTGCCGCATTGACACCGGTACGGTTTAGCAAACCACCAATCACATAGGTTGGATCCAGGTTTTCTTCCGCCAGCATACAGGTCACCAGACTTGTCGTGGTGGTTTTACCATGCGTACCGGCAACAGCAATACCGTGACGGTAACGCATCAGCTCACCCAGCATTTCCGCACGGCGAACCACTGGAATACGGCTTTCAATTGCGGCCTTGATTTCCGGGTTTTCCGGATCAATCGCGGTTGAAACCACCAGTACATTGGCATCTTTAATATTTTCAGCCGTATGACCGATATAAACCTTGATACCGTTTTCTTCAAGTTGCGCCGTAGTTTTAGACGCTTTGATGTCTGAACCAGAGACCTGATAGCCTTGGTTCTTCAATACTTCTGCGATACCACACATCCCTGCACCGCCGATTCCCACAAAATGAATGTGTTTGATACGGCGCATTTCAGGCACTTTGATTAACTTTTTTGCTTGATCAGCAGGAGTAGATGGAGACATATATTACTCTAATTACAATTCTTGAATTAAACGAACCACGTGTTGGGTTGCATCTGGTTGAGCCTGTTGACGTGCCTTGACTGCCATTTCAGACAACAATTGGCGATTCATCAACGGGACTAAAAGTTCTTTTAAACTGTCTGGGGTTAAGGTAGATTGTGGACAAATTTTTGCCGCCCCACTTTTGGCTAAAAATCTGGCATTCGCCGTCTGGTGATCATCGACCGCACTTGGCAGCGGCACAAAAACAGCTGCCACACCTGCCGTTGCAATTTCTGTCACGGTTAAAGCACCAGCACGACAAATAATCAGATCGGCATCAGCATAGGCTTTGGCCATATCTTCAATAAAGGGTTGTACTTTAACCTGCAACGATGCCGGCTTATCAGCATAACGGGCACGGGTTGCCTCGGCATGGTTTTGACCACATTGATGATACACATTCAATGGTACGTTTAGCTGCTTTAACGCTTCCGGTACACGCTCATTCAATGCTTGCGCGCCCAATGAACCACCGACAATCAGTACACGTAGTGGCAAACCAGCTTTTTCACGTTCCTGATAACGCCAGGACGGACTTAAAATTTCAGTAATTTCTTTACGAACCGGATTGCCTGTGGTCACAATTTTTGCACTTTCAGCAAAAGTACCGGGAAATGCCTGACACACTTTTTTGGCAATACGTGATAACTGGGTATTGGTAAAACCTGCAATGGCGTTTTGCTCGTGAATAATCACGGGAATGCCCAAGGCACGGGCAGCCAAACCACCGGGACCAGCCACATAACCGCCAAAACCGGCTACGGCATCGACTTTCAGCTGTTTCATATAGCGCATGGCGCTTAAGGTAGCTTTTAAAATTTTAAACGGTGCCAATAACTTACGTACAGGACCATTACCACGTACACCCTGAATATCAATCTGGTAAATTGGAATATTGTGATTTTTTAATAAGCGGTTTTCCATGCCTGTCGGCGTTGCCAACCAGGACACTTGAATTCCCTGCTGCTGTAATTGTTTGGCAACAGCAAGTGCTGGAAAAACATGCCCACCGGTTCCGGCAGCCATCATCATCACATGTTTCGGCTTTGTTTGCGTTGCTTCGGTCACAGTCTAATTCTTCAATTCTAAAATAGGAATAACGAAATTTGATTTTAAGCTAACAATTGTAATCACAAACGCATAACCGTGAAAGGTTATTTACTTTTTTTCAACATGCGTTTCATTGTTTTTTTCTTCAGATTTTAAAGTTTAAACTAGTTTTATTGATAATCGAGCAAAATATATATTTTTTAAGCAATTTTATGACCTGTCTTTTGAACAATGCATAAATTCCCGTCCCTTTGTATCCCCAAATAAAAAGCAAGAAAAGGAACGGATCAAACAGAATAAAAAAGAGCTCTTATTTTAGTAGGAGCTCTTTTTTTTATAAACATCAGACTTATGCTTTTACTTTTAAACCTGTTTCCAGAACAGCAAATAAATCGTCGGCAATAGATGTGCCAAACTGTGCATCAATCTCACGAATACAGGTTGGACTGGTAACATTGATTTCTGTCACATAATTGCCAATTACATCTAATCCCACAAAAATCAGGCCTTTTTCTCTGAGATAAGGGCCTACTTTTGCCGCAATCGCTTTATCATTTTCAGTTAAGGGACGGGCTTGACCCAAACCACCAGCTGCTAGGTTGCCGCGCACTTCACCATTTTGCGGAATACGGGCTAAACAGTAAGGTATAGGCTCACCATTTACCATCAGGATGCGCTTATCGCCCTCAACAATTTCCGGAATATAACGCTGCGCCATAATCGGCCGAGTACCGTTATTGGTCAGCATTTCAATAGTCGATCCAATATTGATGCCATCTTGATACAAGCGGAAAATACCTGTACCCCCCATCCCGTCCAGTGGTTTTACAATCACATCCACCTGTTCTTTTAGAAACTCACGAATCAGCCCTTCATTTGAGGTCACCAGAGTCGGAACCTGAAGTTCAGGGAACTGGGTGGCGAACAATTTTTCGTTGCAGTCACGCAGGCTTTGCGGCTTGTTAATAATCCACGCCCCTTCACGCTCAGCCTGTTCCAGAATATACGTGGTATAAACAAAATTCATGTCGAAAGGTGGGTCTTTACGCATCAACACCACGTCATAAGCTGCAATCGATTCTTTTTTCTTTTCACCCAATTCATAATAATGGTTATAGTCTTCAAACACTTTCAGGGGTGAAATCAAACCGAAGGCTTTACCCTGATCAATATATAAATCTTGCTGTAATGCATAACCCAACTCATGCCCACGACGGCTGGCAGCCCACAGCATGGCCATAGAAGAATCTTTTTTCAGGTTTACATTTTCGATGGGATCCATCACAACAAGTACGCGCATATCGATCTGCTCATGTATTTTTAACTTGAGAAAAGTATAGCGGAGTTTAATCTTTCTTTTTTCTCAATTTTAATAAAGCTTGTATCGAATCATTTGAAAGCGGCAAGGAGTACCTCATGCAACAAGCGATTATTGGATTTCATTTAGATGAAGAAAACCATTGGGTTGCAGACCTTTCCTGTGGCCATACCCAGCATGTTCGACATAATCCGCCTTGGCAAAACCGCCCGTGGGTGATAACTGAACAAGGTCGAAAAGAGAAACTAGGAATAATATTGGAGTGTAAGAAATGTGAAGAACCAATTTAATTATGATTCCATAAAGGATAAATAATAAAATAATTATGCAGAATACAATATTATATCTTATTTATCCCATCTTAAAAAATAATTTTATTTTAACCTTATAAAATTTAAAACTGCTTAAATAATAAAGTACAGACAATTTAAATCAAAATATTTAAAAAATAAAATTTTCATCAATCATATTCACCCCAACCAGTTTAATTTTTATTTAACAAAAAAAATACCTTATTAGACTTAAAAAAAGCATAATCTTTCACAATTTTTATTAAAATAATAACGATTAACTTATTTCTAATATAAAACAAATCCTCTTTATTATCACAATAAAAAATCATGGACATTTTATTTAAATAGCTATGTACTTTAATTTATTTTAAGGGGCAAGATTTTTAAAAATATGTTTCAGGTTATCCAGCATTTTTTCAATTTGTAGCGGTGTTAAGCCATCAAAAGATTGTTCTAATACGACCAGGCTGAGATCATTAATTTTTTGAATCATTTGTTGTCCTTTATCTGTTAATAATACTCGCGTAATTCGAGCATCATCTTCACAACAATAAGTATTTACTAATCCTTCTTCTTTTAAGCGATAGACCACTTTGGTGGTGGTCGACATTTTAGAAATCAACATTTCCGACAGATCAGATACGCTAGCCTTATTTTTGGATTGTAATGCCAGCAAGATACGACGGCGCGAATTATCTAAACCATATTTTTTTAATGCATGATCAACATTTTGTATATATTGAGCATGTACTTGAGTAATCCAGTGATACAGAGAATTTTCTAAATTAAAATCTGCAGATCCAGATAAAAATTTATTGTACTTTTTTGCCATAATCTCACCTTTTTAATATATTAAGACCATTTAAATTATTTTAAAGACGCATTGTATTTTAGCTTCTTTAGTTTTAGGTTACATTTTTATCAATTCAATATCTGGTATTAAGTTTTTCCACTCACTCTCAGGTAATATTAACTCTCTAATTCTTTTTCGCTTCTGTGAGCCTCTTTTTTATAAAAAGAATTAGAGAGCCAAAGTTTAAATGAAAATCCCTTTTATATTTATCTATTGTTATTATGCAAGCCGATTAAATCATTTTAATGGTTAAATGATCTATCACAAAAAATACCATTTTATTTCTGAAAATGTGTAAAAATGTGACAAAGTTTACAGTAATTTATTTTGGAAAAATCCTCCATTTTCTGCACTTTTTATTCTCAAAAAATAAGTTATAATTTAATTTATAGTCTTTTTATATTTATGAATAAAAATAAAATACTGTTTAATTTAGTATTTTTATCTATAAAAATTTTATACCCTTAGGGTATAAAATCACAGCACCCCCATAAAATCGAATGAAAAATAATCTATTTTTAATAACTTACAATATGCATTTTGTATAATTTATTAACTAATCATGAATTTATTAGATATTTTTATACAGAATAAATTTAAAGCGGAATTTTACTCTGAAAAATCAGGTTTTCTTTGTCGCAAAATTTTAAGAGCTATCCGTATACGGAGCCTGAGCAAAAGGGGTAAGTCTCTCTTAAATCTTCTAGTCTTAGCCCTAAATAAATACCGGTTTAGAGGGTATAGATTAAAACGGTGCTCAACTTCAATAGCATGTATTGGCGTCTTCTTTCAGCCTAAAAACAAACAAAAGATGAATATGACTAGAGCTTTGTTTAAAGCCTGAGTACTTTTTTAGTCGATTTTTTTAAGTTATCTCTTATTTTCTTAAAATGACAAAAAAGGAAGCACATGGCTTCCCTTTTTAACCATTGACCGATCAGATACCGTATTTCACACGATAGGCTTCCATTTTCGCTAAAGCGTCTTTTTCGCCTTTAGCTTCCAAGAAATCCATCAAATCTTTCATGGTAATCAAGGCATGAACTGGAATTTCCAGTTCTTTTTGAACTTCCTGAATAGCAGACAATTCGCCCTGTCCTTTTTCCTGACGGTCTAGAGCCACCAATACTCCGGCAATTTGCGCACCAGCATTTTTAAGAATGGTGACCACTTCACGAATGGCTGTACCTGCAGTAATGACATCATCAATAATCCAGACTTTTTTGCCTTCAACCGATGCGCCAACCAGCACCCCGCCTTCACCGTGATCCTTGGCTTCTTTACGGTTAAAGCCCCAAGGTACACTTACACCATGATTTTGTGACAATGCCACGGCAGTCGCAGCAACAAATGGAATCCCCTTATAGGCCGGGCCAAAAATCACTTCGACATTGTCACATGCCGTTAATTTGTCTGCATAGCCTGAAGCCAGTAGCGTTAACGCCTCGCCATCATTGAGCAAACCCGCATTAAAAAAATAAGGACTCACACGACCCGATTTTAAAGTAAACTCACCAAATTTAAGCACACCACGTGATAATGCAAGTTCGATAAAAGCTTGAGGGTTAAAAGTCGCTTGCGACGTCATGAGGTGCTCCAAAATTCAGAAATAGAGGTAAGACTTGCGTATGATACCAAAGAGTAGCTATCCAAGTGATCAAAAAATTCTAAGAGTCGTTTCAATTAACGTAAATGGCTTGCGTTCAGCAGTGACCAAAGGCCTGCTGGAATGGCTGGAACAGTCAGATGCAGATGTCATTTGTATGCAGGAAAGCCGGATCACCCATGCGCAGTGGACTGAAAAATTTAGACCTGAAGGCTGGTACACGCACCTGTTCCCAGCAGAACGTGCAGGCTATGCCGGTACCGCCATTTATAGTCGCCTACCTTTTGCCTCTGTAAAAGATGGTTTAGGCTTTGAACTGGCCGACTCTCAAGGGCGCTTTATCGCTGCCGAATTTGATCTCGGTTTAGACAAGCCTGTATACATCTGTTCGCTGTATTTGCCTTCAGGTTCATCCGGTGAAGAAGCCCAAGCCCGTAAAGATCACTTTTTGGATCAGTATCAAGATATTCTCAAACAATGGCGGGATGAAGATAAATCGATCATCGTCTGCGGTGATTACAACATTGTGCATAAACGCATTGATATCAAGAACTGGTCGGGCAACCAGAAATCTTCAGGCTGCCTGCCACATGAACGCGCCTGGCTCGATCATATTTATGATGATCTGGGTTATGTCGATACTTTCCGTGAAGTGCGCAAGGAAGCCGAACTTTATTCATGGTGGTCTAATCGCGGACAGGCACGTGCCAAAAACGTCGGGTGGCGCATTGACTATCAAGCCTGCTCACCAGACTGGAAAGCCCGTACTGTCAATGCCTGGGTGTATAAGGAGACCTGGTTTAGCGACCATGCACCGGTGATTATTGATTATAAAATATAGTCCACAATGCACATTGAGTGAACTATTGTTCACTCAATACAGGCATATAGATTACAAAAGATGTCGAATTTGTGGCTTTTTATATACATGTTTTAAGTGCATTATTGTTGCACGGCACAGGGACAAGTCAGGATGACTGAAAAAGGACAGGACGCCGTAGGATGAAACAGAATAAAGCACTTCGGTAGCTTATTTTGCAAGGATGTGACAATGGACGTTGAAATGAGACCCGCATAATCAGGATGATTGAATGCGGGTTTTCTCTATTCGTTATCTTTATTTTTTCTTTTCTATTTCTATATTTTTTCTATTTTCTATATATTATATTTAGAATAATCATATGGTTCTTATTTATAGCTTTATAATTACAAATCTAAATGTCAGTTTAATGACAGCTGAATTTTTTAATTTTAATCATTTAATTCACTCTAGAGCTTCTGATGGATTTTCGTTACGCTATTGAAGAATAGAAAATGGAATAATTCACCTATGCTGAAGATTTATGGTATCAAAAACTGTAATTCAATGAAAAAAGCCTTTGACCTGCTTAATCAACTCGGTCTTGAATATGAGTTTCACGATTACAAGAAACAAGGCATTGCTGCTGAAACGGTAAAAACATGGCTGGATAACGAAGGTCAGGAAGTCATCCTGAATAAAAAAGGCACCACTTGGCGCAAACTGAGCGAAGCGGAACAACAAACAGCTTTAAGCAGTGAAGAAAATCTCATTGAAGCGCTCACCCGCCATAACAGCTTAATCAAACGTCCTGTGCTTGAAACTGATTCTGGTTATATCGTCGGCTTTGATGAAGAAGCATATCGGGCATTAAAGTAAGCCTCCTGCACCATCCGCATTAAAAAAGCCTGACATTGTCAGGCTTTTTTGTTTTATCCATTAGGCTAGGCAAACTTAGTTTGCGCGAACCCAAGTCTGGTTACGGCCTAAAACAGATACGCCAATAAAACCGCGTAATTCGAGCGTTTTACCGCCATTTGCCAGTTCACCTTTGAGTTTGTAGGTTTTGCCTGAAGAAGGGTCAAGGATAGTACCCTCTTCATAACTTGTACCACCGACATTTTTAAGACCGTGAACAATCTTTAAACCTTTTAAAGATTTATTATGATATGGACCTTCACATTTTTTACATGCCTGTTCTTCGCCCGGTGTCAAAACTTTTTGAATACTCGCAGACAATGTGCCATTTTTTTGTTCAGTAAATTTTACGATTGCTTTGGGTTGTTTTGTTTTATCGTCAATCGTTTTCCAAACTGTTCCATTTAAAGGATCAGCAGCATTTGCCAAAGCTGTTAATCCGAGCAATCCTAATGCAAGAGCAATTCTTTTCATTTTTTTTCGTTTCCTAGTCTAGTGTAGACGGCCTTAGTATTAAAAAGTCACAACATATTTGCAATTCTTCCGTGTGACCGTTTAGTGTAATCTTGTAACTTGAATTGGTAAACAACCAGTTATCCCCCAAAAGATATAACAAGATGGAAAAAACATGAAGATAAATCCGTTATGGAAACAATTAATTACAGAAAGTTTTTTAAAAACCACCATCCGTCTGCCAAGCCAGTTTAACTTACCTCCAAATTCAGCACGCTTTGTCATTGAACAAATGTGCCGTCTATTTCCGCAGAATAAAAATGTCAGTATTCGCCCAATCCGTCTTGCCGGTTTACGTGCTGAAGAAATCAAACCTCACAATGAGGCCACACAGCTTATTTTACATATACACGGCGGTGCATTCTTTTTAGGATCCTTAAATACCCATCGGACATTTGTATCCGACATGGTGGCACGGACCCAAATGCAAGCGCTGCACGTAGATTATCCTCTCGCGCCTGAACAGCCTTTTCCTGAAGCGCTGGATGCACTGTTTGATGTTTACAATATTTTGCTCGACCAAGGCATACAAGCCAAGGATATTATTTTGTCCGGGGATTCCTGTGGTGCCAATCTGGCTTTGGCCTTGACACTTAAAATTCGTGATGAACAGCTGCCTCAGGTCAGTGGTCTGATGCTGTTGTCACCCTTTTTAGATTTAACCCTCACCAGTGAATCCTTACGCTATAACCAGAAACACGATGCCTTATTGTCCATTGAAACCTTAGAAACCGGAATTGATTATTACGTTCCTAAATCGATGGATAAATCACATCCCTCAATTTCTCCCCTATTTGCAGATTTAACTGGATTACCTCCTACACTGGTACAAGTAGGATCGAAAGAAATTCTGCTGGATGATGCACAGCGCTTTAAAGAAAAAGCAGAACAGGCCAATGTTGAAGTGACTTTTAAACTTTATACCGGCATGTGGCACAATTTTCAGATGTTCCATGCGTGGTTTGATGAAGCCAAACAGGCACTGGCCGATCTGGCTGAATTTGCCCATGCACTGGATCAAAGCTAAATTTAATCCGCAATGAACCATATTCCATAAAAAAGGTCAGCCGAAGCTGACCCAAGAGGAATCATGGATAGGATGATTTCACATTACAGGCTTTGCACCTGAGCTAAAGCGCTGGCAATTGCCTGATCTTTTGACTCTGCACCCATATTGACACCTTCTGCACGAATAATTTCGACATCGTTCACACCGGTGAAATTAAATACAGTTTTCAAAAAACCTTCCTGAAAATCTGCCGGGCTATTTTCACCATACACGCCGCCACGACTGCTGGCGATATAGGCTTTTTTCTCACCAGCCAAACCAACAGGACCATTTTCAGTATATTTAAAGGTTTTACCGGCCACACTGATCCGGTCAATCCAAGCTTTTAGCGTAGACGGCAAGCCAAAGTTATACATTGCTGCACCGACTACAACCACGTCCGCATCCAAATATTGCTGAATAATTTTTTCACCTAAGGCTGCCTGTTCAGCATCTTGCCCCATCAAAATTTCAGCGGTTAAATGTGGAATGGGCTGTTGTGCCAAATCCAGATATTCTACGGTCGCATCTGCATGCTTGGCTTGCAACTGAGTGACAATCGCCTGACTTAATTGGCGTGAAACAGAAGCATCACCTAAAATACTCGAATCGATATGTAAAACTTTCATGCCTGTTACCTTCATCTTTATTTATTCAATGTAGGCATTTTAATCGACCACTAAAAATAGAATAATACGTTTATATACAACACAACGTTCCATATTTAATACAACAATAATTCAGCTAAAAGTACTTTTTAGACCAAAAAGTACAAAAAACAACCATTACCATTACTGAAAAAACGTGCTATGTTGTGAATTATTAAAAATAAATCTACTTATTTCACATTAATTCATGATTTAGACAACCAAGGATTATATTTATCGAATGAAGCCAATCTTTTCACCAAATCATGCCTTCTCATTCAAAGAAAAAATTGCGAAATACCTGTTAGAAGATGGGGGTGTAATGAATTGGAGTGTCCTGAATAAATGCATTTTGATGCTGATTTTAGGAAGTTCAGTGCATATGATCTGGATTATCTGGAAAGTTTTTGTACTTTTATCTCCTGAAGTCTGGCCTTGGGTAAATTTACCCTTGCTCAAACTACAGCTGGAAATGAATATCCTGATTTTGACCGTCTTTATTGCGCTGATTTACCCATGTTCGGCATGGCGTAAAAAAGCCTGGGTACAGCAATGCCTACCCTATGTATCCGTGGGGATTTTGGTCATGTCTTTATGTCGTGATGGTTATGTGATCGGCGTACTCAGTCCGGCCACCATGATCACTTACATGTGTCTGCTCACGGTGGGCCTGGTGCTGTTTAACCGTAAAATCGTTTATTTCGCCCTTATCCCGGCCACATTATTTTTACTGGTTTGCGGGTATTTAGGCTTGCAAGGTCAAATCAGCTACGGTCCGTTGTTTAATCTTCACACCCAACCCTACCAGAATATGTTTTGGGTGCTGACAATGATGTATTTCATTGTACCAATTCTTATTACTTGTTTAATTTTATTTGAAATTTTACTTAGCCAATGGCGGCATCGAGAAAAACTGATTCAGCATTTAAGTCAGGTTGACCCACTGACCAATACTCTTAACCGGCGCAGCATCAACAATTGTCTGGAAAAACTAGAACGCAAGCCCAATGAATCTTATGCACTGGTGTTAATTGACCTGGATCATTTCAAGCGCATTAATGACCAATACGGGCACGATAAAGGCGACGAAACCCTGATTCAGGTCAGTCAAGCACTCTCTCAAATCATTCGAGATAGCGATATGCTGGGCCGTTTTGGTGGAGAAGAATTTCTTCTTATTTTAAATCATTCTTCTCTAGAACAGGCACAAATTATTGCTGAACGGTGTCGTCAGGCCATTCAACAGCTTCATTTATGCAGTGAATCGGGAGAGATCATTCCGATCACCGCAAGTTTTGGCATTGCACTATCCAGTCCCTCACTCAATTCGCAACAATTGCTCAGCCGGGCAGACAAGGCTCTGTATGCAGCCAAAGGCTACGGACGCAATCAGGTCAAGTGTTATCAGGCAGAGTTGTTTACTGAGCCCAAGCCCTGCTAAAGCGGCTGCTGTTGATACGACTCTAAATAATTCACCCAAGCTTGTTCTTGCAACGCGCCTTCCATCCACAGTTTCATGGCCGGATGTTGCAGCATGGTGTGCATATACTGCTGTGTCGACTCACTGACCGGTAAGGCATAGGTCATAAGCCGCGTCACCACCGGGGCATAAAATGCATCGGCAATTGAAAATTCACCACATAAAAAACCGTTCACCTCTGGACGTTCTGACCAGATCTGTTCGATCCGTGCCACATCTTGCCTAAGCTCGGCATTGTCCTGCCATAAACGCTTACCCACATCGGCTAAATGGGCTCGGATATTCATGCCGCAGGCATTGCGCAAACCTGAAAATCCGCTATGCATTTCCGCCACAATACAACGTGCATGCGCACGCTGCTTGACATCTTGTGGCCACAAATGCTGATTGGGGTGCCGTTCTGCCAGATATTCACAAATCGCCAGCGAATCCCACAGCATCAAGTCATGATCGATCAATACCGGGACTTTCCCATTGGGGTTAATGGCCAATACATCCTGCTTGAATGTGCCGGTGTTGCGTTCTGCGGGAAACGGAATCATGAATTCCTGAAAAGGCAACTGAAAAGCCTGTAACACCAGCCACGGGCGCATTGACCAGCTGGAATAATTTTTATTGGCTATATAGAGCTGATACATCACATTATGATCCTATATGCTGTTGAAACAACTCAAGCTGTTTCAGTAATTCAGCCTCGCTAAAAGCACCGGTTAGACGTAAACCACGAATTTCCTGCTGCTTGGCATCCAAGAATAAATAGGTGGGCGGCCCTAAAATATCCCATTGATTCAATAAGGCCTGATGCGTTGCATCATAGTTACTCAAATCCAGTTTAATCAAAAAATACGGCGCAAGTGCTTGTTGGACTTGAGCCGATTTTAGCACCTGATGTTCAATGGGCTGACATGCCACACACCAGTCTGCATAAACATCAATAACAACCGCCTGATTGGAGGGCGCACTGGCCAATAACTGCTGAAATTCATCCGCTGTTTTCGCCACATGCCAGCTGGCCTGGGTCGTGCTTTGCCCGATAAAAAACCGCTGACTGTGTTGATATTGAGTATAAGCTAGATAAGGCATCACCACGAGCAAGACGATTATATATAAGGCCCTCAGCGGGGTCTGTTGCCGAATGCGGAAAAGGATATACACAATAAAACAAATGCCCAGACCTAAGCCTGCCCATTGCAGCCAGGCTTCAGAAATAAGCGGACGAATAAAATACAGGGCCAGGGCTAGCATGATAAAGGCAAACAGCACCTTAATCTGGTGCATCCACAACCCTGCTTTAGGCAACACCCTGGAACCCAGTACACTGGCCAGAAGCAAGGGCGTTCCCATGCCAAAACCCAAGGTGAACAGCAAGAGTGCCCCCTGCCACTGGCTTTGATTCTGGGAAATAAATAACAGTGCCCCGGCTAGAGGTGCGGTCATGCAGGGTCCAACCAGCAGTGCAGAGATCATCCCCATAACACCTGCCCCAATCAGGCTGCCACCTTTTTGTAGCGACTGGGCCTGATCGAGGCGGTTGACCAAAGCTTGGGGCAATTTAATTTCAAATAAACCGAATAAATTTAGTGCAAATAAAACAAATAACGCACTAAAAGCAATCAGGGTGGAAGGCTGCTGTAACCAGCGCTGAAAATTCAAACCAGCAGATGAAGCAATTAAGCCTAAAACCGCATAGACCATGGCCATACTGCAGACAAATACCAGAGCAATCATCCAGGCTTTCAGCCCTTTACTGTCGCGAACAATCAGCGAAGTTAAAATCGGCAGCATCGGTAATGAACATGGCGTAAAGGCCAACAAGATGCCTAAACCGAAAAACAGCAATAAGCCATACAGCAAAGAGCTTTCAGCCAGTGTTTCCGACCACATTTGATCTTTTGCAATATCGCGTATGACGGGCTTTGCTGTCGGTTGAATGCTATTCTGTTCAGCACTCAAAGTGTTTTGACCAGTTACAGAACTGTTTGAAGATGTTGAAAGATCCAGCAGGCGCTTGCTTGCTCTGGCCTGATTTTGCAACAGCACCAAACCGTCAATATCGGTCTGAAACTCAATGGTTTGCGGTGGATAGCAAATCCGGTCTTGGGCACAGCCCTGCCACGTCACCTGGTAGGTTTGGGAGGCTTCGGTCGAAATATTAAATTGCACTTGATGAAAATAAACCTGGGTGCGACCATAGTTTTCATCATGTAAATCGGTGGCTTGCGGCAATTTTAAAGCCAGCTTTTGTGCCCCTTGCCGGACTTCAAATTTGTGCTGATATAAATAATAACCCTCTGGAATTGTCCAGTTGAGTCGGGCTTCATGTGTACTGCTAGATTCAACACTAAAAGAAAAAGCATCCTCGGGTGCAAGCAATTGCTCTTGCGCCTGCAGTGTCATGGAGCACAATATAATCACACTACCGATCAATCCGCATATAGCGAACCGAAACCACAAGCCCATGTCTTGAAGATGCTTTTTCATATCAGTTTATTTTTTTAATTAAAATAGGAATGCAACACCCAAACCTGATTGATAACTTTTATCTCGACCATTTAAGTCCACACCAATACTGGCATCCATTTGCACACGCTCATTCAGTGCATAAATGAGTCCTGAACCCAGTGCATATTCATAATTCTGACTTTCGGCTTTGCGATAGACCAGTTCAGAAAAACCTGACAATTTGTCAGTGATTTTATATTCAATGGTCGGTACTGCAGTCACTGCCCAGTTGCTGTTTTGGACTTCATAGCGCATGGTCATGGAAGTAGCAATTAAATCGCTGTAATCATAAGCCACAGCCGAGGTTAGGCTGTAAATATCATCTTCATTGCTAAAACCGTCATTACCAGTCGCCAGAATAGCTTCGGCTAAAATAGCCATAGAAAGCTTTTCATCATCCAGATTAATGGCCTTTTTTACCCCAATGCTGACATCACCCAGACCGTCTTCTTCAATGGACTGGCCTGCCGTTTTGGTCTTTAACCAGGATGGTCCTTGCCAGCCCAATTGCACTTCAAGATCTTTGGCTAAACCGGTACGCAATAACATGTCGGCATTTAAGCTGGTGTTTTTAACCTTTAGCCCGTTCTCATCAGTACTTTCTGAGTAGTTTAGGCTTGGTAAACCCTGTTCCCATGCCAGCTGACCGACTGGAGTAATACCTGTACCAATTCCTGTACCCGGACGGTCAAAAGAAAAGTTGGCAGCCATCGCATTGATGCTAAAACCTGCTGCAAAAATGAAACTTACTGTTTTTAGGACTGGCATGAATTGTCTCACTGATTATGTTAATTCTTTAGTCATTTTAGCCCCATAACTACGGAGCAATTCTAAAGTTTGCTTTTCTTCGGCCAATGCTTCTGACCAGTTGATTTCATCAAAGTCACAATCAAAGAATAAATCACTAATCGAAGATAGTATGGTCTGACTATCTTCATCTTTGGTATTGGGATCTACTTTTTCATCCAGTAAACGTTTCACTGCAGGCACGCAGGCGGAGCTGGCAGCATCCCATAATGGACCATACAGTTCTTCGGCATCCCACAAATGTAAATTGACTTTGGCTTGAATAAGCGCCTCTAAAATTTCAAGATGAACTGCCAGATTCTGCTGTTTTTCTTGTTCAGATAAAGGTGAACCAGCTTCATAAGCTTCGCAAATATGCTCCCACCATTTGAACAAACCATCGGACCAGACAGAAATGGCCGGACCTTTTTCCAGATCAATAAAATTCGGATCGAGACCTTCTGCCAAAAGACGTTGTACCTGAGCAAGATCCAGCTCTTCTATTGCCTGTACAAAGACTTGTTGTTGTGCTGTTAACATGGAGAAAATACTCTTCAATCATTTTTTAACTATTATGCCGAATAAACTGTCATTTGTTTTAGCTAAATGTATAAGGAGTATATTTTTTATTTCTGTTGCCCTGTCCCAAATAGCGTATTAAAACGCCCATAAAAAAAGCTCCGAAGAGCTTTTTTTTTCTTTAAGCAAGATGTTGCTTAATCATTTACATCGTCCACATCACTGGCTTCTGCAGTTTCAGCAAGTACCGGCGCTGCGGCACGAGGGTCATCTATTTTCTCAAATAGATGTTCCAAACTGCGTTTTAAGCGGTCAATGGCTCCATGTATGGCAGTATCGATATTATGACCATGATGGTTCACCACTACTGGTTTCAAACCTGCCGGGCGTGCTTCGATCATGCAGTGAATATCATCTGCACCACCTTTTGGACCATTTTCATCGCTAAAATGAACCGAGAAATGGGTAATACGTTCGCTATAACGTTGGAATTCAGCATTCAGTTCTGCACGAACATAAGTAATTAAACGCTCACTATTTTGGATGTTTTTATCGGTACGAATTTCAATGTTCATATAATTTCATCCTCTTTATTCATCAAATCTTTTTTTGTGCAAAACTTCTTATCTTGGCACGTTTCACCTTGCTGTTAACAACAGCGCTGAGCATCTTCAACCTAGTTTGGAACGAGTTCCTCCACATTGAATGATGAACACTTTTAACTCTGCAGATTCGTGTCCTTATGCTTTGAATATAAGGGTCTAGGTGAAGCTTATGCAAGTAGTATTTTGATATTTTTTTTAAATACCCTATAACGTATAAGGAATTTGACTTTCCCTCTAAATAATTTGATAAATATCATATTATTTCTTTGCGGATAAAATGCCTTCTTCAAACTGCTTTACTTTTTTTATCAACATGTATTTTTAGGTATCAAAGCGGTGTCTTGATTTTAATCAGGAGTACGCTGAGAAAAGCAGACTATTTTTTTAACCATTGATCAATTTTGGCTTTATTTTTGCTAAAGAATCTGTATGCTTTGCTTGCTTCTCGGGGGAGATATTTTTAATGAAACTTACACAATTTTTTGCTACATGTGCATTGGCTTCAACAGCTGCACTTACACAGGCTTCGCCAGTGGTATGGCAAGACTTCAGCGTAACTGGTCTTTATGGTGATCACTATAAAGTGGGTACTGAAGACCGTACGACCGTGACTGCAGAATATGCAGCTAAACTTAAATACTCGGATGTATTTTTCTTTGTTGACCATCAATTGGATGGCAATGATGAACAAAATACATATTTCGAGTTAGCGCCACGTTTAAGCTTAGGCGAAGTATCTGGAAAAGATCTTTCTTTTGGTCCAATTAAAGATGTCCTTATTGCGACAACTTGGGAACACAATGCCGGATACGATCAAAACCAAGAGTTTAATAACTTCCTGTACGGTATTGGTTTCGCTTTAGATATTCCATACACACAGTATGCCAATGTGAACTTCTATAAAGTAGATAACGATTCGAAATCAGCTTTCACTAAAGATGATTATCAAATGACGATCACTTATGCAGTTCCGTTTAAATTGGGTTCTGAAGATTTCCTGGTAGATGCCTTCCTGGATTGGTCAACAGCTGAAAAAGGCGCTCAAGCAAGCGAATTGAACTGGACCAGCCAGTACAAATGGAATGTAGGTAAACACATTTCACCTAAAACCAAATTATATGTGGGTATCGAACACTCAGTTTGGAACAACAAATTTGGTATTCAAGGCGTTGATCAAAACGACGTCAGTGCTTTGGTTAAATATCACTTCTAAGCACCACGTTTTGAACGTTAAAAAAGCAAGGCTTCTGTCTTGCTTTTTTTATTGCTGAAAATCAAGTTTATTTCTAAAATCCAGGGTCTATTGATTCGTTCGGCAAATACTCATGGGATTTCTGATCCGCCCTGCTCAACCACAAGACCTAGAACATATCCTGAAAATTTATAATGCTGAAATTTTAAATGGTACTGCGACCTGGAATAGCACACCAAAGTCTATTGAGGATTTTCAGAACTGGTTTAAAAGCCTTACTGAACAACTATTTCCTTTGTTTGTCGCTGAACATTCAGAGACTAAACACATCGCCGGCTATGCCGATTATTCTTCTTTCCGCCAAATTAGCGGGTTTAAACATACAGTGGAACATTCGGTCTTTATTCATCCGGACTTTATCGGACAGGGTTTGGGTAAAGCCTTAATGCTGAAACTGATTGAATATGCACGGCAAAATTATATTCATGTGATGGTTGCTGCGATTGATCATGAAAATCAGGCATCAATTGTGTTACATGAAAAATTAGGTTTTAAGCAGATAGGTTATATGCCTGAGGTGGGGCAGAAGTTTGGTAAATGGCGTGATCTGGTGTTAATGCAGCTGATATTAGATTAAATATTAAATTCTTTAATCCTTGGAAAAAGTACTTCAATTTTGTTGAGTTACTGCTAAACAAATAATGTGTATGTGTTTTAATAATAAAAACAATTTGAATGAACCTAATTGGGGGGATCGAATGGCTAAATTTTTGAATACCAGTGGAACAAATTTCTTTCTAGAAGAACTAATTAAAAATGCCAAAGAACGCTTAATTCTTATTAGTCCTTATCTACGTCTTAATGACCGCATTAAAGAATTACTAGAAGATAAAGACCGTCTTAAAATTGATATTCGGATTGTATATGGCAAAAGTGACTTACATCCCGATGAAATTAAATGGCTGCAGAAACTCGATTATGTACGCCTGAGTTTTTGTAAAAATCTCCACGCAAAATGCTATCTAAATGAATCTGAATGTATTATTTCCAGCTTAAACTTATATGAGTTTAGTCAGGTCAATAATAATGAAATGGGCATTTTAATTCGTAAGTATGAAGATGGGGATGTTTTCAAAGAGGCTTATGAGGAAGCACAGCGTATTATTCGAATCAGTGATGAAGTGCGTATTACTTTAGACGAAGTTAAAACTGAACAGCGTTCTGAAGATAACGAAGAAACAAATACAGATAATTTTTCAAAACTTACCACTTCAAAGCTTGCAGCTAAACACAAGATTAAAACAGCTGATTTATTAGAAAAACTGGTTAAAAAAGGCTTACTCACATTGAATGATAATGGCAAACACTATCTTACTGATCAAGGAAAGTCGTTAGGAGGTGAATTTAGATCAAGCCAATACGGCGGTTATTTTCTTTGGACAGAGAATATAGAGCTTTAATAAAGAAACCCGCAATTGTGGGTTTCTTTATATGTAAATAATAACTTAAAAACTAAACCGCCAGATCCGCCAGATTACCTTTCTGTTCTAACCAGTGTTTACGGTCTGATGAGCGTTTTTTCGCAAGTAATTTATCCAGTAGACCGGCAGTAAAATGCGCATCATCTAAATCAAGCTGCACCAAACGACGGGTATTCGGGTCCATTGTGGTTTCACGTAACTGGCTGGCATTCATTTCACCCAAACCTTTGAATCGGGTGATTTGCGGATTTTTACTTTTGCATTTTTTCAGAATGCTTTCCAGCTCGTCTTCATCCAGCGCATAGTGCACATCCTTGCCATCATCAATACGGAACAATGGCGGCATGGCTACAAACAGATGCCCTTCTTCCACCATGGCCGGAAAGTGTTTCACAAACAGGGCACAGAGCAGGGTCGCGATATGCAGACCATCAGAATCGGCATCGGCCAGAATACAGATTTTACCATAGCGCAGTTCGGACAGGTCATCACTGCCCGGGTCCACCCCAATCGCAATGGCAATGTCATGCACTTCCTGAGAACCCAGAACTTCATCAGAAGAGACTTCCCAGGTATTCAGGATTTTCCCGCGAATCGGCATGATTGCCTGGAAATTCTTGTCACGTGCCTGCTTAGCAGAACCGCCTGCAGAATCACCTTCCACAATAAAGAGTTCCGATTCTTCCAGGGTATGTCCTACACAGTCGGCCAATTTACCCGGGAGTGCAGGTCCGGAAACAATCTTCTTCCTTTCAACTTTTTTTGCCGCTTTTAAACGGCGACCCGCCTTGGCAATTGCCAGTTCAGCCAGCTGCATGGCAATGTCTGAATTCTGGTTGAGCCACAGTGCAAAAGCATCTTTGGCGATATTCAGTACAATGCCTGAGGCTTCACGGCTCGACAAGCGCTCTTTGGTTTGACCGGAAAATTGTGGTTCCTGAAATTTTAACGACAGAATGTAGTTCACCCCATCCCAGACATCTTCGGCAGACAGTTTCAGATTACGTGGCAACAGGTTACGCAGTTCACAGAACTCACGCATAGCATCGGTGACCCCTGAACGCAGACCATTGACATGGGTACCCCCTTGCGCGGTTGGAATCAGGTTGACATAGCTTTCCTGAATTTGTTCGCCACCTTCAGCATTCCAGCAAATCGCAAATTCGGCGCTGGCACGTTCAGCTTCGCCAGTAGCCACAAAAGCTGGACTTGGAATGATTTCCCGGTCTTGCAGCTCATCCATCAAATAATCAACCAGACCATTTTCGAACTGCCAGCTGATCTTTTCATCATTGATCTGGTCTACATAATTGATTTCCAAACCTGCCGCTAATACGGCTTTGGCTTTTAAATTATGTTTTAAAGCCTTGAGGGCAAACTTGGGCGAATCAAAATATTTGGCTTCTGGCCAGAAATGTACTGTGGTACCGGTCGCACGTTTCGGTGCCTTGCCTTGCAGTACTTCAAGCGGTGCAACCGGTTCACCGTGCTCAAAGGTCATTTTATACAGGTTGCCCTGACGCTGAACTTCCACTTCCACCCGGTCAGATAGGGCATTGACCACTGAAATCCCTACCCCATGCAAGCCGCCCGAAAACTGGTAGTTATCGGTACTGAATTTACCGCCAGCATGCAACTTGGTCAGAATAATTTCAATTCCGCTCTGGCCATATTCCGGATGAATATCCACCGGCATCCCCCGGCCATTGTCTTCAACTGACAGGGAACCGTCTTTATACACTGTGACGGTAATTTTATTGGCATGTCCGGCAAGTGCCTCATCCACAGCATTATCAATGACTTCTTGCGCCAAATGGTTTGGACGAGTGGTATCGGTATACATACCCGGACGACGACGTACCGGATCTAAACCAGATAAAACTTCAAGTGATTGAGCCGTATATTGAGACACGTTGTACTGTTTCCTTAATTTATACAATCCGATAAAAACTGTAAGGCCATCGGTATTTTGTCTGCGAAATTTTCCATCGCATGGTTGCCATCTGCTTCGGTAATCAGCATGGACTGATGCGGAGCATTGCTATAATAGCGCTGTGCTTCACGATAATCCAAAACTTCATCACCTTGTTGTAATAACACTAAAATTTTGTCTGCATCTTGCACAAATGGCACTGCCATCTGCTCAAGCTGATCCAGATGACTATCATCCAATGTCCATTCAGCATTCACCACATAGGGAATCTGCTCGGCACCAAACAAGTCGCGGAACAGTTGCCATGGTCGCATAGCCGGATTAATTAAAACAGCCGGAACGCCATACTTTGCGACCAGCTGTGTCGCATAAAAGCCTCCTAGACTGCTCCCCACCAGCACCACCCGGTCCAGACTTTCAATCATGGCAGCCACATGCGCCATGGTCTGCTCTGGCGGCATGTTGAGATCCGGCAGATGAACCTGAACATTGCTGTGCTGCTGACAGTAGTCTTTAATCTGCCGGCCTTTTATGGATAAAGCACTGCTTTGAAATCCATGTAAATAAATGATGTTCATGGTTTTTATTGCATCATGGTCAAATTTAAACTAGATTTATTTTATCCCTGAGTCTTCGCCACCCATCTGTTTTAATGTAGATATAGCCAGGATTGTCAGACAAAAAAATTAATACCGAAGCGCAATCATCGTTATTGTAAAAGCTGTTCGAGATGAACGATATAAAATGAAAAGTTAAGAGTTTATACCGTGATCCCAAGAAAAAATAAAGGGTATGGGAAACATGGTCTCAAAAAGGACAGGATCAAATGCCGAGTTTAACCCCATTACATGAAACCTATTGTAGATGGGACCGTACACCACCCAGTCAGGCTGATGTATTGGAAGGTCTCGCACAACTGGTCACGACTCGTCTCAACGACGTCATGCAGGAGCTGATCCAGGCGATTCAACGTGAAATTTTAATTAGCCTGTTTGGCATGAGTGAACAACGCTCGAAAAAATTGCAAAAAATTCCTTATATCGAAAAACTGTATCAGTTTTCCTACGATACTCTGCTTAATTACGGATCGTATCTTTTGGCACCAGGTTTACGTCAAATTATTGAAAAATATCCAAAATTACATGACAAACCGCTAACACCTGCACTGCATTTTCTCGTCGGAGTGCTCAACGGGGTGCTGGGTGATTATTTATTAAAATATCAGAACCCGATGGCACTGCCGATGGTACTGTATGACCACTATGGTGGACTGCAAAAAGGGGATTTATCCGGTCGCGTGGTCATTTTTGTACATGGCTTGTGCATGAACCATCTGGACTGGAGCAACACGCAATATGGCGGTATTGGCGAAAAATTGTTGGCGCAACGTGACAATAACACCATGCTGTACCTGAACTACAATAGTGGACGTCGTATCTCGGCCAATGGCCGTAGTCTTTCCCATACCCTAGAAGATTTGATTCGTCGCAATCCGCGCATTACCAGCATTGATTTAATTGGCCACAGCATGGGCGGCCTGGTCTTACGCAGTGCCCTGTTTTACGGCAAACAGAACATGTATCAATGGATACATCTGACCGAGAACCTGGTCTGCCTGGGTTCTCCGCATCATGGTGCAGTCTTGGAACGTTTCGGGTTTATCCTGCAAGACAAACTCGGACATTTTCCCTTTGTGAAAATCATCCGGCATATTGTCAATATCCGCAGCAATGGCATTCTGGATTTGCGCTATGGCAGTGTTCGCGATGATGACTGGGAACATAATCATGCCCGGATTGGCGGCATGGATGACAACCGTAAACCGGCTCCCCTACCGAAACATATTAATACTTACCTGGTTGCCGGCACCATTGAATATGAAAACAAAAAGAATCGAACCTTAAAGGTGCTGGGGGACTATCTGGTCAGTGTAGACAGTGCTTTGGGTGAACATCCAAATCCGCGCTTTCAACTGAAAGTGCCCCAATCCCATAAAGCGATCTTTTATGGCTTAAGTCATTTTGAAATCAACTATCATTCCAGTGTGGCGGAACAGATCGTGAAATGGTTCTACCCGCCGCAAAATGAACAGGTCAAAGAAGAAGTGCATGAATACCGCATGCAGCTGGAAGATTTGTCAGGTATTGCACTGACTTAAGTAAAAAATAAAAAAGCCAACGTTCGGTTTAATGCCAGTCAGTTAAGAAATTGACTGGTATTTTCTTTTTTAAATTCATGACTGTATTTGATATGTGGGAAAGTCATCCGCAACTGTTTGAGGCCGGACTACATTAAAAAATGATTGTTTCTGCGATAAATTTGCGAGTTGATAGTGGTTGACGAGTTTTGCGGATGACAAATGCCTTTGGTTACTTTGGGCGAAACCAAAGTAACAGATGAGCTGCAAGGGTTTGATTTAAAATGGTAAGACTCCGCCATGAATCACTAAAAAGTTAAGGAGTTTATTTCTAAACTCCTTAACTGATCAGCATTACAACATTCAGTTGGCTTTTTTATATACCTCTTTATTTTTTCTTGGCTGTTTTATTGGTCATCCCTGGATAGTGACGCAATAGTTGCCACAGGCTGATCAAGGCAAGTACGGCAAAGAAAGCCAATGACCATACCGGAAGCGATAGTCCAAACAAAGTCCAGTCAACCTTGGCACATTCACCCGAACCTTTCAGCACCTGTTCAAATACCGACTTTAACGGCAAAGTATCCAACCAATAATCTAAACCTGGACCACAGCTCGGCACCTGATCGGGTGGCAAATTTTGCAGCCAGACATGACGTGCAGCCACCCCTGCGGACCAGAGGATACTAAGCGTACCCAACAAAGCATAAAAACGCTTAAATGCATTTGAAATGGGGTTATGCAGGAAAGCGATCAGGGAAATAATCCCCAGCCCAATTAGACCTATACGCTGAAAAACGCAGAGTGGACAAGGCTCAAGCCCTTGTCCATGCTCTAAATACAACGCAAATGCCATCCCCACGACACTGGCTAAAAATAAAAAACCACTCACGAAGCGATAACTCCATTGCATGGCAAATCCTCTTAATTTTTATCGATAATCGGCAAGATATTGCTCAAAACTGATGCTCGTATCTTGTTCCAGTTGCTGTTGCTGTTGCAATGACTGCCCCGCCAAACCATCAAAATAAGCCAGCGTATCCGGGCTTAAAGGGTGCTGTTCATAAGTTGCTGCATGTTGCAGCGCCATCATACTGCCAAAACCCCATGTCCCGCCATATTCCAAAGTATCGGCTATAACCTGGGCAGACAGGGTTTCATCTACTTCATCAATACGATTGAGCATGACCACCAGGGCTGCTGAATACATTTGGGTATCATAAGTCGCATCCAGTAAATCAGCCCAAGGCTGCATTTTGATGACCTGCGCACGTGCCCAATCCTCAATCGGATGTTTCCCAGCCGCATCCAGAATAGCGGCATTCGGTGCACGGCCACGATTGACCACTTCGGCCTGATTACGCTCAATCCGTTCCTGTTCCGGATCGAGTAAATCCGGGCTGTCTTGTAGCAAGCAATGCAGTGCCAAGACTTCCAGAAATGCTGCCGTGTTTTCATCAATTCCGATTGGACTGTACGGATTGACATCGACTGCGCGCAGTTCCACATAACCGACTCCGCGATTTTGCAGTGCCTGGGATGGTGTTTCTCCTGCTTGAGGCACCTGCTTCGGACGGATTAAGCTGTAGTATTCATTTTCAATTTGCAACACATGATCATTGATTTGAATCGGTTCACCGTGTTCATCATTGAGCCCCAAACGGCTAAAAGGTGCATAAGGCGTTTTCACGGCTTTTTGCAAACCCTCCAGATAACCCGACAGGTTGTTGTAGTGAATACCCAATTGCTTCTGGGCAGAATTCTGATAGCCAAAATTGCCCATCCGCAGTGCTGTTGCATAAGGCAAGAACAGGGTACCTTTTAACAAAGGCAACAGATGATGGTCACGTCCGGTCATGAAGCACTGGCAGACCGAAGGGCTGGCCCCCAACAGGAACATCACCAAGGGCGTTAGACGGATGAAATTACGGATCAAGCCAAAGTAACGGTGACTGCGATAATCCTGCAGACTGAGGCTTTTTAGATCTTCATTGCTTTCATGCTGTTGCAGTGCTTCAAACAATTGATCTGGAAAAGATAAATTATAATGCACCCCGGAAATGGTTTGCATGCGACGACCATAACGTACGCCCAGACCACGACGATACAAAGTTTTGAAACGTCCAATATTGGAACTGCCATATTGGGCTAGACGAATGTTTTCTTCATTATCATCCAGCATGCAGGGCATCGACAAGGGCCAGAGTTTTTCCCCATTTTCCAAATGACGGTGCGTAATGGCATGAATATCGGCCAGATAATCGAGTGCTTTTCCAATACTGTCTTGTGGAGGAGTAATAAATTCCATCAAGGCTTCGGAATAGTCAGTGGTGATATGCGGATGTGTTAATGCAGAACCAAGTGCCTGAGGATGTGTTGCCTGGGATAAAAAGCCATTGCTTTGCATACGCAGGCTTTCACGTTCAATACCGCGCAACATGCCCTTAAACAGCGAAGAATCCACCCAAGTTGGTACCATAACTTGAGAGGTCGATTCGGGTTGACTCATTAACAATCTCGCTTATCGGAAGATAACTACTAAATAAAACTACTAAAATAAAATCATCAGTTTATATCAGTATAACGTGATTTTTGGCTGCTACATTACACCCTGTATAGTTTTCAAGCAAAATGTCAATTTTATTTCTGGCAAATTTTTATCACAAAGATACTGTATAAGACATCTGAATTTTGTGTTTGTATTGAATAATAAGTACTAAGGATTTGTAAATATTATGAATTATCCAGATGTTTTGGACTTTTGGTTTAATCCGGAAACCCAGCCGCTGTGGTTTGCAAAAAGTGATGATTTTGATGCACTGATCAAGCAAAAGTTTTATGACATTCACCAAAAAGCGGCACAAGCCGAACTATGGTCATGGCGTAAAACGGCTGAAGGCCGCCTAGCAGAAATTATTGTTCTGGATCAATTCTCGCGTAACCTGTTTCGGGATCAAGCTCAGGCCTTTGCCCAAGACCCCTTAGCATTGGCTCTGGCGCAAGAAGCCATTAGCCTGGATTTGGATAAACAATTAAGTCTAGAACAACGTACGTTTTTATATATGCCCTTTATGCACAGTGAATCGAAACTGATCCACGAATTCGCGTTAAAATTATTCCAACGCTTAAATAATCCCCTGAATCTGGATTATGAAAAACAGCATAAAGCCATTATTGACCGTTTCGGGCGCTATCCGCACCGCAATGCCATCCTGGCACGTAGCTCAACTGCGGAAGAGCTCGAATTTTTAACCCAACCGAATAGTCGTTTCTAAACATTTATTGTGTCTCCTCCCCACGCACAGTAAATCGTATGGAGGTTTAACATGAAGAACAGCATTATAGGTTTAAGTATGGTCATAGCCATAGCGCTGTCAGGCTGTGCAACCACACCTTCAAAACCACTGACGTTTGACCAGCTGGGGCAATTCAGCAATACGCCCCTGAATGCACAAAGCTATCGCATCAGTTTTCAGGCCCGTCCCAACATGAGTTTTGGGACTGCCGAAGAAATTACTCTGGTGAAAGCCGCCCAGACCACGGTACAGAACGGCTTCCGCTATTTTAAAGTACTAGATGATCCGAGTAACCGTAACCAGCCACCTCGTCAGGCTGTGGTCTATTCCAGCCCAATGTACTATCCCTATGGTTATTATCGCCGTTATCCCGGCTTCTGGCCTGACCCGTTTTATGACATGCCACACGTGGTGACTATTGACCCGGTACAGGTTTCCTATAGCATTGAATGTTATAAAGATCAGAAAAAAGCACCCGATGATGCCTTTGATGCCTATTTGATTTTAAAATATTTAGGACAAAAGTATGGCTTGGGCCCTAACGGCCAGGTATTACCACCAGTACCAAAAACAGCAAAATAACAACAGTTTAGTAACCGACAGGAATCCTGCATGACCACAGCGGAAGCAATCACCACACCGAGTTTGCAACGCAGTAAACGCTTTGCCACCATTGCCCTCATCAGTGCCATTTTGACCTGGTTGGTGTTAATGGTAGTGGCCAAACTGATTCCTGAATATGCCTGGCTGGTTCATATTTTCATGCTTTCTGCCGAAGCGGGTGTGGTCGGCGGACTGGCCGACTGGTATGCCATTACCGTATTGTTCCGCAATCCTTTTGGGAAAATGCCAATTCCCAAGTTTCTGCTCGACCACACTGAAATCATTCCGCGCAATAAGGCCAGGATTGCCGAATCGATGGGACGTTTTGTACAGGAAAACTTTTTATCTCCACAAGTGGTGGAAAGAAGCCTGCAAAGTACCGATCTGAGTCTTGCGGTCGGACAATGGCTGGCAAAACCGGAAAATAACACTCAAGTGACCCAAGTCATTCAGCAAACCGTACCGAAGATTTTTGAATTTGTTGGTCAGGAACAGATTGGAAACTTTATTCAAAACAACAGTGTGCAATGGGTACGTAACACCCAGGTTAACACCCTAGCCAGTGAAATGCTGCGCGCGGTGCTGGAAAATGACTTCCATCAGGACGTATTGCAACGTGGACTCGATTTGGCACATGAATGGATGATTTCCCATCCTGAACAAGCCCATGAAATGACGCGCCGGCTTTTCAAAGAATTAGGCGTGTGGAAACTGGCCAAAGGCGCCAGCTGGATTGGGATTGATGTACAGCAACGCACCATCGATTCACTGATTGAACGGGTGGAATCCATGCTGGCCGATCCGCAGCATCCCTGGCGGCAAAAAATTGAGCAGATGGGGCAGCAGCTGATGCTGGAACTGGCTGATAGTGAAAGTGAGGCCAGTGAACGGTTAAACCGCACCAAAGATGCCCTGCTAGATAGCCCTCAGGTACTGAATTTTATCAGTGGTGCCGTAGTGATCCTCTGTGATGCCATTAAAGCAGACTTGCTCAAACCCGATTCAGGCATTGCACAAAATCTGCGTGTTGCGATTCAACAGGTCGGGGAAAATATCATTTCCAATCCGGCAGTACGTCAATTGCTGAATGAACGAATGAGTGGGCTTGCCGTCAATTTGAGTGATCAATACAGTGAAAAAGTGATCCGTTTTATTAGCGAACGCATTCATGAATGGGATTCGCGCGAAATGATCGATAAAATTGAAAATGAAGTCGGTGGCGATTTACATATGATCCGAGTCAATGGGGTTGTAGTCGGTGCATTTATCGGTTTGGTGCTGGGGATAATCCGTGCCTTGGTGGATGTATTGCTTTAAAGATCTGTTCAAAATCAATAAAGCCTATTCATCAAAGCAACTGGTCTGGACTAAGAACTGATTCACTTCGATGAATTGGGAGCAGAAAGATTAACCCGTTTGTCTGTTAATTTACGCACCAAAGGCAACAGGGTTAGCACAATGGGAAAAGCAAAAGCCTAGAAAATCCTGCTTTTTTGAATCTTTTGCAGAATTTTCCTGCTTCAATTCTGCGTTAGTTGTCGGACAAGATTCATTCAATACAAATGCATTCACCTAAAGACCACGAAATTTGCTATATTTGCTGTTTTTCTGCGACATTTATTTTTCGACTGATTATGAATACGGCAATCCAAGCAGCTCTCGATCATGCAGTGCAATCTCTTCAAGCTGAAGGTGTACTTCCATCCGACTGGAATAACAGCGGTCATTTAACGCGAACCAAAGACCGAAGCCACGGTGACTTCGCTTCGAATATTGCCATGATTGGTTCTAAAGCTGCGGGTATGAAGCCTCGTGATCTTGCAGAAAAAATTCTTGCTGCATTGCCTGAAGTAGCAGACATCAGCAAAGCAGAAATTGCGGGTCCCGGCTTTATCAACTTCTTTTTAAATGCCGACCAACGCTTTGCTGTTTTAGACCAGATTCAAGCACAAAAAAATCAATTTGGTCGTACTCAAGCTAATGGTGAAAAACGCGTTCAAGTCGAATTTGTTTCAGCAAACCCGACTTCTAGCCTGCACGTTGGTCATGGTCGGGGTGCAGCCTATGGCATGACCGTTGCCAATCTGCTGGAAGCAACCGGTGCCAAAGTTGACCGTGAATATTATGTCAATGATGCTGGCCGTCAAATGGACATTCTGGCGACATCTACATACCTTCGTTATTTAGAGCTTACGGGTCAAACCTTAGTCTTCCCTAAAAATGCTTACCAGGGCGACTACGTTAAAGAAATCGCGCAAAGCATTATTGACCAAGACGGCACTACTTATGTACGTTCGGTTGCAGACGTATATAAAGATGTACCTGAAGATATTCAATACGCTGAAGAACTGGATGCTGACGGCAACAAAGTAGTGTTATCCGGTGATAAAGAAAAACACATCGATGGCTTGATTCATAATTCTCAAGCGTTGATTGGCGAAGGCTACCGCGTATTCCATCAAGCGGCGCTCAAAGCGATTCTTGATGACATTAAAGATGACCTGGGCGAATTTGGTGTGACCTTCAACCAATGGTTCAGCGAAGCATCTTTAACTGAAAAAATTGAAGAAGCGCTACAAACTTTAGATCAACGTGGATTCCTATACGAACAAGATGGCAATATCTGGTTTAAATCGACTGAATTTGGCGATGAAAAAGACCGCGTAGTGAAACGCCGTAATGGTCAAACCACTTACTTTGCCTCTGACATTGCTTACCACCTGAATAAATTACAACGTGGCTATACCGATATCGTCGATATCTGGGGTTCAGACCACCACGGTTATATCGCCCGTGTTAAAGCAGCGATTGACGCCATGGGTTATGACTCGAAAAAATTGACCGTGCTTTTGGTTCAGTTCGTGAGCTTGTGGCGTGGTGGCGAGATGGTGCAAATGTCATCCCGTTCAGGTCAGTTCGTGACTTTACGTGACCTGCGTAAAGAAGTCGGCAACGATGCAGCACGTTTCTACTACGTGATGCGTAAGTCTGAACAGCACATTGACTTTGACTTGGACCTTGCTGTTTCTCAAAGTAAAGACAATGCCGTGTATTACATTCAGTATGCACATGCCCGTATCTGCCGTATGCTAGAAAAAGCAGTTACAACAAGTGTGAACTTTGATGCTACGAATGCACGTCAATTTGCGGCGAAACTTGCGCTGGATGCAGAAACAGAAATTCTGGCCAAACTTGCAGCCTACCCTGAGATCGTGATTCGCGCAGCCAACAGTTATGAACCGCATCAAGTCGGTAACTATCTGAAAGAATTGGCAGCATTATTCCACGGTTGGTATAATGAGCATAAAGTACTCAATGATGATGCTGAACTTACACAAGCCCGTTTATTGCTTTCAGTAAACGTACAACAGGTTTTACGTAATGGTTTAGAATTATTAGGTGTATCTGCTCCTGAGGCGATGTAAGCACAACAAGGTTTTGCATCGCCGCAAGACCGAAAGCTATGCTTGAAGTGGCGATGTAATAATTAATGCCCGTGTGCAGCAATGTTACTCGCAGCAAAAGTCATGTTTGTGATCATCTAAACTTAGTTAATGATTTATAGACAATAGGGTAAATAAGGTGTTATCTAAAAATAATACCTTGTTTTAAATAGATTTAAATTAAAAATAATACACGAGGAATCCCACGTGTTTGGAAAAACGCAGCGCGGTGTCTCTGAGCGACCGAATAAGCCGAAAAAGCCATTGATTCCTGCATGGCTGGGAACGCTGGTGGTTATTTTAATTGTGTTGAGTTTTGCCGTAGCTTTGATGCTGTGGAAACCGTGGGCACCGGTTAAACCGAAAAATCAGATCAGTTCTGAACATTATCAGGAAGATACCAACAAGGACTATCGTTTCTACGATTTATTGCCACAACAACAAGTGACACCCATTCCAGATCAGGCAGTTCCTGAAACTAAAAATTCAGAAACTGTAGTGATTGTTGAAGCTCCAGAAACAGAAACGGCTCCTCCGGCTGAAACAGCCGAGCCAGGTCTGGAAAGTTCTGAAGCACCTGTTGCCCACCAGCCAAGTTATATTTTGCAGGTGCGTAGCTATCCCGATCCAGATAGTGCCGATGCACGCCGTGCCGAAATTATCCTGAATGGTCTGTCTGCAGATGTAGTGAAATCGGTTGAAGGCGGTCAAACCTGGTACCGGGTAATTTCTGGGCCTTATGATTCTCAGGAAGCTGCCATGATTGCACAGCAAACCTTGCAACGCAGTGGTATTGATTCGATTGTGGTGAAACGTTAATTTTTAGACATTAAAAAGCGCCTTATTTGAGGCGCTTTTTTATTTTGACCGTCCTAAATCTTTTCCTTGATGAAACATTCCCCTTAACAAAGGGGGACTGAGGGGGATTGATATAATTCAAGAGGTAAAATAATCCCTCCCTGACGCACTCGAAATATATTTCGAGGATGCTCACCTTTAAAAAAGGGAGGCTAAAAGCATTTAAACCGTATGCCCCAACGCTTCGCCCATCACTACAACAGAATTGGCCTTGAACATCGGATCCCATTGCATTTTATCTTTTTCAAATAGCACCACAGCAGTTGAACCCAAATAGAAACGGCCCAGCTCTGCCCCTTTTTCAAGGCACAAATTGTGCTGGTTAAGCTCCAGATGTCCAGTCGGTTTCACCTTACCCGTTGCCACAGTTTCAATACCTGCAACAATCATGGCACCGACCAAAACCACCGCCATACGCCCCAGCTCAGTATCAAACAAACACACCATCCGTTCATTACGCGCAAACAGACCCGGAATATTTTCCGCAGTGGTTTGATTGACCGAGAACAATTCCCCTGGAACATACAAGGTTTCAGTCAAAGTCCCGGCAAAAGGCATATGCACACGGTGATAATCTTTAGGTGATAAATACACCGTAGCAAAATGACCATTTTTAAACGGTTCGGCCAATTGCGGATCGGCAATCAGTTTTTCCACCGAAAAGCTTTGCCCCTTGGCCTGAAAAATATCGCCTTCTTCAATTTTACCCAATTGTGAAATGGCACCGTCGGCAGGCGACACAATACTATGCGGATCAGCATCAATTTGGCGTACACCCTCTTTTAAAGAGCGGGTAAAAAATTCGTTAAATGATTTGAATTTCAATGCATTGCTTTGTTCAGCAATCGACATATCAATTCCATACTGGGCTTTAAAAGCCTGAATCACGGTATTTTTGATAATCGGATGTTCACTGGCAGCCAGTTTACCCACGACACGTGATAATTGGTGTTGTGGCACAACACGTTGTGCTTGAATAAAAATTTGTTTTTTTAAACGTGATGCGAAGCTCAAGACGGTAACTCTCCGGTAATAATCGGACTGTCGAGGCGGTTGCCCCATTCACTCCACGCACCATCATAAGCCTGTATCTCCCAACCGAGCAATCGGCCCAGAATATAGGCCAAACCCGAACGATGATGTGACTGACAATAGACCACCACAGGTTGTTTTAAATTGAAACCCAGTTGTTCCAAGCGCTGTTGAGTGCGTTGTAAAGGATGCAATTTTAAATGATTTTCACGATTTAGGGCAGTACTCCATTCAAAATGTCGGGCATTTGGAATGTGACCGCCGCGTCGCGCTGCAAGTCGAAGACCGGTATATTCATCTTCGGTGCGGCAATCCCACAATTGAATGCTATTGTTTTGTACTTTTTCTAACAGCTCCGCATATTCAATACGGTACTTTTCGATATTGGTTAGATTAATCTCCACCAGAGGCACTACGGGAACTAATTTTTCCACTTCTGAAGAAGTAGGCAAACCGGCTGCCAGCCAGGCATGAATGCCACCATTTAACAGGCTGGTATTTTCAAAACCCAGACAATGCAGGTTCCAGATCAGACGCCCTGCCCAAGCCCCACCTTCATCATCATAAGCCACCACATGATGTTCCGGAGAAATATTCAGATATTCAATCAGGGCTTTTAAGCCCTCTACATCAGGCAACAAACCTGAAGCCTGCTCTTCTTGGCGTACCAGCTGCTTCGGTTGCACATGAATGGCATGCGGAATATGCAATTGATCATAAACAGAACGACGGCTTAAATCGACAATGCGTAATTTTTCATTGCCTAAAAACGGAACCAGCTCTTCTGCTTCTATCAGCAGAGCAAAATTAAATGCAGATACAGTCATACTTTTTTCGTGTTTTGTTTAGATCAACATGGACGATCTTAGCATAAGTCATTTTCACTATTATGCTGATTTTTTGCATTGGTTTAGCAAAAAATCAGCTATAGCCATGATGATTATTCTGTTTCGCTGAGATTAAATACCTGACGTAAATAGGCCAGGAAGGTATCGTTATCGGTCATGGTTTTTCCTGGACTATCGGAAATTTTTGCTACCGATTGACCATTGCATTCCACCAGTTTTAACACAATATTGAGTGGGGTTTGTCCCAAGTCATTGGTTAAATTAGTGCCTATACCAAAGCTGACCTGAAAACGGTCTTTAAAGTATTGATGCAAGCCCCAGGCTTTTTCCAGATTCAGCCCATCACTAAAGGTCAGCATCTTGGTTTTGCTGTCAATTTTTAATTTTTTATAATGTGCGTAGGCTTTATCACCCCATGCATAGGGATCCCCACTGTCATGACGCAAACCATCAAACAGTTTGGCAAAATACAGATCGAAATCACGCAGAAACGCATCCATTCCTACCACATCGGTCAGGGCAATCCCTAAATCACCACGATATTCCTGCACCCAGGTTTCCAGTGCCGCTTTCTGAAAATCGCGTAAACGCACATCCAGAGCCTGAAAGGCCTGTAAAAACTCATGTGCCATAGTTCCGATCGGAGTAATGCCTAATTCTTTCGCAATCAACACATTGCTGGTACCACGGAAAATATTCGGTGAGGCTTGGTTAAATACCTCAATCACATGCTTTTGCCATGCAAAGCTATAACGACGACGCGTACCAAAGTCAGACACCAACAAAGGTGGTTCATGAGGCTTCAGTTCTTTTTCATAATGCTTTAACAGTTCGACTTTGGCTTGCAAACGGCGTTCACCTTCTGCCAAAACTTCATCACTGCGAATACGCATGAAATACAGTTCATTGACAATCGCCAGAACAAAAATTTCAAACATCATGGCCTGAACCATCGGGCCTTCAATCCAGATGTCCAGACGACCTTGCTCATCAATGCTGGCTTTAATAAAACGACGTTTCAGCTGGAACAGTTCCAGATAATCGACAAAGTCACTTTTGATAAAACGTAAACTGCGAAGATAAAGCAGCTCATCTTCTTTAAACTTAAGCTGGCATAAATAGTCAAGTTGCTGATTCAAATCGTCCAAAATATCCGTCAGTGGATAAACGGTATCCTCTAAATTACGGCAACGAAAATGATAAACACTGTGCGTTTGGGGAAATTTATGCAATACCACTTGTAGCATGGTGAATTTGTACAAGTCGGTATCAAGCAAAGATTGAATGATTGGGGCCATATCTAATGAAATTTCGCTGTGCTGACTGCATTAAAACACACTTTTTATCTTGATATTGCTAGTTTTGCGTACAGCTGGACCCGTCAAGGCAATAGAGTAAGGGCTAAACCTCCTTCTTATTCAGCCATAGAGTCATATTTCATTTCCTATGAGCGGCTGTGGGTCACATGACTCTCACATTTGCATCTTCATATCCAGTTTCATTAAAATCTGCTTGAATTCATTCATGTCAAGATAGAGCAAAATATCTTTAACCAAACCTGATGATTCTGTTGAGATATTGTGTGTATTTTAAAGCTTAAATTTCTGCCTGTTTGCTACAATGCTGCGGATAAATTGAAGATTTAAATTGGTTAAGTTATGCGTGCATTATTGCAACGGGTTCTAGAAGCAAAGGTTGTGGTGGATGGTGAAACCACTGGGCAAATTGAAAAAGGCATTTTAGTTTTTCTGGGATTAGCTAAAGAAGACAATCTGGAAAAAGGCAAAAAGCTGATCGACAAGATATTGAAATACCGTTTTTTTGATGATGAACAGGGCAAAATGGGCTGGAATGTGGCTCAGGCCGGCGGTGGATTATTACTAGTGTCGCAATTTACCTTGATGGCACAAACGCAAAAAGGTTTACGTCCGGACTTTGGTCCAGCCATGCCACCGGGTGAGGCAAAAGCTTTATATGAAGCCTTGGTCGACTATGCAAAATCTCAATTTGAAAATGTGCAAACGGGTATTTTTGCCGCCGATATGAAAGTGCATCTGGTCAATGATGGCCCGGTGACGTTTAATCTGGAAGTTGAATAAAGCGACAATATTCCAGGCATCAAAAAAGCCCTCGATTGAGGGCTTTTATTATTTTAATCCTTTCCCTCTTGCGAACTCAGAATATATTCTGAAGATTCCCACATTTTTAAAAGGAGAAGAACGAAAAGCATAAAATCTTATTTACCAGTCTTTTCACGAATGAATGAACGTACCAGTTTCACTTTTTCTTGTACCGGTTTTGGTAATTTTGGAGGAATCAGTTTGGCAACCTTGTTAAACCAGACCAAAAGGCTAAAATCGCCTTCCATTTTAATCGTACCATTTTGCATGCCAGTCATGAAAGCGCTTGGATCACCTTTCATTAAGGTTTTTACACCTTGCTCACTGTCTGCAAACTGCAAAATGAAGTCTGCTTTTTCTGCATCGCCTGCTACTGTGTCAATTTGCCCATTATTTACAATAATTTGACGTGCAAAGCCCAGATCAGTACCAATTTGAATACGGAATTGACGTTCATGAACCAGTTCAATAAATTTTGGACTGGTACGCGCTAACTGTTTCATACGCAAAGCTAAGCCCGCAACTAACAAATCAAGCGGATCCGTGCTTACATCGACCAGTGGTAATTTTACGACAGGAATCGAAGATAGTTTCATGACATTTAAGCCTATTGTAATTGTTGGAAAATTGACGACTTATCCTACCATAAGTTGGGTTTTTTGAAGTAAGGCTTTGTATAACAATAATCAATAAAAAAAGATGTGCCGCAGCACATCTTTTTCTTGGAATTATCAGTTTTTCAAATTAACGGCTTGAGTAGTGTTGCTGCTCATCATCATAGACTGGTGTATGTTCAATATAGCGACGTTTGGCTAAAGCGCGTTCTGCACGACGATCTTCGCGGATTAATAGCAGGGTTAAAATCCCCATGACCGACATTAACGCCGTCAGGTAACTGTATCCCATCGGTAAATCAAACGCCAGTTGAGTACTAAAGCGAATGGCTTCAATCAAGCCCCAAAACAGCATACCTGCAAACATAAAGCTTAACAAACGACGATAAGGCGAGAAGAAAACAGCTATCAAAGCAGCGGCAATCAAGCTTAAGCCTATGATGGTTGCTAAATTCGCTGTAACCATAAAAACCTCCGTCCTATAAAGGATGTTGACACTTTTATATGGGTCTAAATCAAATCCCCGATAGCGTGAATAAATGCTGAAATATATTTATATCAATTTCTATGCAAGCATTATGCGGAGTTTTTTGAAGAAAAAAAGTCTTGTATTTTCAGCAAGCGACATACCTTGTCGCAATATTATTTTGTCATTACATTTTTTTATTTTTAACTTTTTCTGGAAATAAGATGGGCTCGGACTTGCCGTGTCATTACAAAAAAATAATGCATTAAAAGCATTAAAAAAATATTTTTTACCAATGGATAGATTGGTGTTTTGATCGGCAATTTAAGCCAACCGTTTATCGTAATTTCACTATTTTGGCCACAAAAAACGCGACATTAATGTCGCGTTTTGTCAATAACATCCACCGTTAGACTGAACCATTAGGCACGGCTCAGGTCTTTATCATGTACACCTAGAAGATATAACACCCCATCCAGCCCCACACTTGAAATCGCCTGATTGGCATTCTGGCGAACCAGAGGTTTGGCGCGAAAAGCCACCCCTAAACCGGCAATCGACAGCATTGGCAAGTCATTGGCACCATCACCCACGGCAATGGCCTGTTCCAGTGAAATATCCATTTTGTCTGCCAATTCACGCAGCAACAAGGCTTTGCGAGCGCCATCCACAATATGACCCTTGACTTCACCTGTGACCACGCCATCTTCTACATCCAGAATATTGGCATGGACTTCATCGATACCCAATTTTTCTTGCAGGTATTCGGCAAAATACTGGAAACCACCAGAAAGAATTGCCGTTCTATAGCCCAACGCTTTCAAGGTTGAAATCAGGCGTTCTGCCCCTTCCGTCACGGTCAGACGCTCGGCAATTTTAGGTAAAACAGAGGCATCCATACCTTTGAGCAAAGCGACACGGGCGCGGAAACTTTGCTGGAAGTCCAGTTCACCTTGCATGGCACGTTCAGTGATTTCAGCCACTTGCTCACCGACACCAGCTTCAATGGCCAACTCATCAATCACCTCCTGTTCAATCAGGGTCGAATCCATATCGAAGCAGACCAGACGGCGATTACGACGGTAAGCATTATCTTCCTGAACCGCAACATCGACACTCAGTTCACTGGATAAACGCAAGCAGGCGGCACGCATGGCAGTGGCATCGAGCATTTGTCCTTTGAGGCCAAATTGTACGCAAGAGCGTTTTGGTGCTTCAACTGTGCCATTGAGTTCCGGGCGGCCCGACAAACGGGTCACGGTTTCAATATTAAAACCCTGGTTAGAGACGATCTGGGTCACGGCCTGCAAATGTGAGGCAGTCAATTCAGGTGCCAGTGCCGTCACGATATAACGGGTCTGTCCCCCTTCACTCACCCATTGATCATATTCTGATGTAGAGATTGGTTTAAAGCGCACTGTTAAGCCAATATCATGTGCTAGAATCAGAATCTCCTTCATGGCTAATGCTGTAGCAGTTTGGTCATCTGACGAAACAACAATACCTAAAGTCAGTTGGTTGTGGATGACGGCTTGTCCAACGTCCAAAATTTGTAACGAATGTACGGACAATACCTGCATTAATCGTGTAAATTGATTAGGCTGGTCGGGTCCCAAAAATGATATAAGAATGATTTCTCGCATGAATTGACTCGGATCTGAGCTACAACTATTGCTAGAATCATAATCGAATTTGAACATAAATGCCTTGGAAGTTTACGTTGAATGCGCCTAGACAAGGGCTATTTGCTAGCCTACTGATTGTAAGTTTTGCTTTTCACACCTTTTTACTGGTACTTGCGACGACGCATCAGCTGAATGCTAACCGCGCCAGTCAGGGACAGCTGATGACCTCACAACTGGTCACAGACAGCCTGTCCGAGCTGGAACCGGCCAATACGGTGTCATTGGCTTTACTGGCCGACCGTTATGCCACCAACCCGAGTGTGGCTTCTATCCGTATTTTGGATGCGAACAATCAGGTACTGGCAACAGGCGGTTTAACCAAAACACGCCAAGGCGAAGTGTTTGTTCGTGAAGCACTGCAAAATGAAAAGAAAGTTGGCAGTATTGAAATTACCCTGATTCAGCCCAGTATTGGAGAAATTTTACGTACCCAATGGCTGGCCATTTTATTATCGCTGCTGATTCATGGCTTGTTATGGTTGGCCTACCGTGCCATTGCCCGTCCAAGCCGTACCGAATATCTGGCACGTATCAATAATGAATCACGCCTCAAACATGAAATTCAAACCCTGACTCAGGCTTTGGAACAAGAACAGCACAATGCCGCAGTCGCGATTGCCCAGGCACAGAACAATGCTCAGGCCAAAGCTAAAATCAAAGAATCGAAACCTGTGGTACTGGATGACAAGTGTATTGCCTTAAATATCCAGTTTTATGACCCTAAACAGCTGATGGATTCGGTCAATAAAACCGTTTCCATCCCCTATTTCAATCTATGTCAGATTTTCCTGAATAAAGCCACTGAACTCTGTGTACAACATTACAAGTTAAACAGTTCAGACATCACCACGGTGCATAAATTTGATGAACATGGCGCAACCATTAGCATGACGGTAGAAACACCAAATGCAGTGCCTTGCCTGGTGATGATCAGCACCGTGTTCCAGCTCTTGTCCGATGTGCTGTACAAACGTTATCGTGAAGAAAAACGTTTTGTGTTGCAGACCCGCAGTGCCATTTCCAGCCACGTTGAGGCCATGCAGCTCAGCCCTGTCCAAGCAGCAGAACGTCTGGTACAACAATTGACTGCCAAGGAAAGTGCTATTCACTTACCGAATGAGTTGCTCAAGCAGATCTCGGATTGTTACCAGCTGGTTAGCCTGCCGAATCCAACCAATGTACTGACCCGTCATGCCTTTATGATGAACGGGATGGACAGTGAAGTGGCGGAACTGGCACAAACCTTTAGAACCGAAATTTTAAAAGCCAAACAGTCCAAGGCCTCTTAAACTTAAGGTATAAAAAAACCGAGCAGTTCAGCTCGGTTTTTTTATCTCTAGGTTTCTGTGCTGAAGTACAGTGCTCAACAGAGAGTTCTTGATCATTCTTCTATTTTATCTGTCCTGCTTGCCCAATAACTCGCTAATGCAGGACCTGAAATATTATGCCATAAACTAAAAATGGCACTCGGCACCGCAGTTAGTGGTGAGGCAGCAAAATGCACTGCTGCTAAAGCCACGCCTAAACCCGAGTTTTGCATGCCGACTTCTACCGCAACGGCTTTACAGTCTGCATAAGGTAATTTAAACAAACGGCTTGCCCAGAAACCCAGCAGATAGCCCAGACCATTGTGCAAAGCCACAACCCCTAGAATCAATAAACCAGATTGCAAAATTTGTGTCTTACTTCCTGCAATAATTGCCGCCACAATGGCCACAATCGCCAGCACTGAAATCAAGGGCATCACCTGAATATAAGAGTCCACTTTTGACTTCAGTACCGCCCGAATCATTAAACCCAGAATAATCGGAAACAATACCACTTGCAGAATCGAACCCAGCATCGACAGAGCATTAATCTCAATCCACTGGCTGGCCAGAAGATAAAAAATTGCCGGAGTTAATACAGGCGCTAAAAGAGTCGAAACCGAAGTACAAGCAACCGATAAAGCGGTATTGCCTTTGGCCATATAGGTAATCACGTTAGATGCTGTCCCGCCCGGGCAACAGCCCACCAGAATTACCCCGATGGCAATTTCAGGGGGCAGTTGAAACAGCTGGCATAAGCCATAAGCCAGTCCCGGCATCACCACAAATTGTGCGACCACACCAATCCCCACGGCTTTGGGACTTTGCACTACCCCTTTAAAATCATCCACGGTCATAGTCATGCCCATACCGAACATGATGATTCCCAGCATCCAGGTAATATAGGCTTTAAGCCAGACAAAGGCTTCCGGGAAAATTAAAGCAATAGCAGCAAATAGCACTACCCACAGGGCAAAGGTTTTCTGAATAAATTGGGTAAAGCGCAAAAAAGCAGACATACAATACATCCAATATTTATGCTGTTCTGATCTGGAGAGCTGGTTGTACCATATCTATTCAGCAAAACAGCAACTTTATTCAGCTTGATCCTGTTTTTTAGGAGATATGGCGTTGAACGATATCCTTCACCAAAATACGCTTGACCCCTGCTGCAAGCATGTCTTGCCAGGCATGCTGTAATGACCCGTGTAAATCGATACCTTTGGTGGCATCGGAAATCACATAGCTTTTAAAGCCCAGTTTACAGGCATCTATTGCGGTCCAGGCCACACAAAAATCTGTGGCAATGCCGACAATAAAAACCGTATCAATGCCACGTTCTTTTAAATAGCCAGCCAAACCGGTTGTGGTTTTCTGATCTGCTTCCAGAAAAGCTGAATAGCTGTCGATATGGGCATGCGCGCCCTTGCGGATGACCAGTTGGGCAGTCGGTAAATGCAGATCTGGATGAAGTTCTGCATCAGCAGTGCCTTGCACACAATGGCTCGGCCATAAGACCTGACTGCCATAGTCGAGCTGGATACTGTCATAAACCGCCTTACCCGGATGATTGTCTGCAAAAGAGATATGATTTTCAGGATGCCAGTCTTGAGTCAGGACAATATTGCTAAAATACTGGCCCAATACATTGATATTCGGAATAATCTGATCGGCATTCGCTACGGCCAGATTACCACTGGGGGTAAATCCTCGTTGCACATCCACCACAATCAAAGCCGCATTCTGCATTATTTTCATCCCTTGAAATATCAATTTACGCCCAAGCATAGCGCAAAATAGTAGAGGATTTTTAGCACTAGCGATAAAAATAGAATGACTGTTCATTCGGACTAATCTTGCAATCAGTTCAATATCTGCATCATTTTGCATGAATAATAAATGAAGGATTGGTTTTTATTTCCTCTCAATCGGTAAGCAATAAAAAAGCCTGCATTTGCAGGCTTTTCAGGATTGTAATGCTTTACACTTTGGTGCGGTTGACCAGGATCAGCATACATACTGCAGAGATAATGATACATGGAATCGCTGCGGTAATAACGCCTGCTGCACCGAAACCTGCAGTCAGTAACTGACCTGCAATCACAGGGCCAAGCATTGCGCCGATACGGCCTACTGCAGAAGCAACACCTACACCAGTACCACGTACTTCGGTCGGATACACGATACTACCGAAAGCATACAGTACGCCCTGACAGCCAATCACGAAGGCACCTGCCAATGCTGCAGCCATATACATCTGGCTCAGCGAGCTTGCACCGTTCAATGCCAATAGGCCTGCCAAAATACCACCGTACATCAACACAATCACGTAGGCTTTTTTCCAGCGGTCGGTCAACATACCCAAAATTACAGTACCAATCGTTGCAGTAACCATAAAGTAGAACTGTGCAGTTGAACCGTCTTTGCGGGTGAAGCCCAGCTCCATAAACAATGATGGTAACCAGCTCAGCATGATGTAAACCACCATCAGCGTGAAGAAGTAGCTGACCCAGATGCACAGGGTACGTAACAGGTTATTCGAGTTAAACAGATCCTTGAATGAACCTTGTGGAGCAACGGCAAGTTCAGCTGCAGTTTTGTTCTGTGCCTTCAGGTATTCTTTCGACTCAGGCAGAAACAGCATCATCAGTGGAATCACGAAAATCGGTAATAAACCGCCCAGGTAGAATACATTCTTCCAGTTGGCACCGAATTCAGTTGCGGCAATTAACGACAGGATCGCAGCACCGACCGGCATACCACAGTACATCAGACCCACGGCACGACCACGGTTTTTTGGCGATACGGCTTCAGAAGCCAGCGTGATCAGAATTGGCATGGCACCACCCAGACCGGCACCCGCCAGAAAACGCACAGCCAGCAACGTGTTAAAGCTGTTTACCCAAACTGTACATAAAGTAAATGCGGCAAACACTGCTGTCGACCAGATCAGGACTTTCTTACGACCAATACGATCTGCAAATCGACCGCCGACCAGTGCACCAGGCAGTAAGCCTAAAATCCCTGCACTGAAAAACACACCCAATTGCGAGCTGTCAAGACCAAAATGCTCACGAATACCCGCGGCTGCAATACCTGCGGCCTGAATATCCAGGCCCTCGATCACCGCGATCAGAAAACAGATCGCTACTGTGATGACCGCGTGCTTGTTATCTGATTTTTCCATTGGAATATCCTTGTTTCAATCAGCGTTGTTCATAATAAAGTCGCAATCATCTATGAGACTGGCAGCATAATTAACTACCAATAAGTTGAATAATTTACACTTTATTAACAAAAATACTGGATATTTAAAGTTTTTCAGTACCAAATACACATAGTCGCAAAAACACTTAATCCGCGTAATCCGTACAAGAAAAATTCACATGATCTTGATAAATTCGATTCTAAAAATCATCCTGTGCGAAAAAAGTTAAAATGGAGTAATAGTTTTTATTAATTATTCTTCTAGTTTTTAATGATCATTTTGATAGATTAACTGTCTGGTTCATATAGCTTTAAAGTCTATACTGATTCTTATTAAATCTTAAATTCTGATGTTTTTACCCGGAATTATTGAGTTGATTGGGCCCAGCGCAGTTTTTTAAAATAAAAGTAAGCATTTTCACAGTCAAAAAATTGATCTTAAAGGATTAAAAACAGATTAGAATTTCAGGGCACATCCTTTTAAAAAAATTACCCTGGTTATATTTGTGCTGTTTTTCACTTGCTTTTCATAAAGTTTTTAGATGGTTTGACTAAAGCATATTGTTCTTCACCGCTTGTTCGTTCATAATTTGCATAAGCATTATTCAATTGGCTTGAATTTGCTATAAATCAAAATACGTAACCATCCACATCTCTGTTTTTCTACCCCAGTTGGATGGCCAAATAGGATAATTTTTTAAAATGACTCAGCAAGCACAGATCATTCAAGGTTCAATTGTCGCAATCGTCACCCCGATGTTTGAAGATGGCAGCGTAGATTGGAAGGGTCTAGAAAAGCTGGTTGAGTGGCATATAGAACAAGGCACCAACAGTATTGTGGCTGTAGGGACCACAGGTGAAGCATCGACTCTAAGCATGGCTGAACATACCCGCGTGATTAAAGAAATCATCCGTGTAGCCAACAAACGCATTCCTATTATTGCCGGTACCGGTGCAAACTCGACTCATGAAGCCATTGAGCTCACCAGAGAAGCAAAAGAGCTCGGTGCAGATGCCGCATTACTGGTTACGCCTTATTATAACAAGCCTACACAGGAAGGTTTATATCAGCACTACAAAGCGATTGCTGAAGCCGTTGATTTGCCTCAAATTCTGTATAACGTCCCAGGACGTACCGGCGTGGACATGCTCAACAAAACCGTGATCCGTCTGGCCGATATTCCGCAAATTGTCGGTATTAAAGATGCGACTGGGGATGTAGCGCGAGGGAAAGAACTCATCGAAGGATTAGCCGGCAAAGACATGACGGTTTATTCTGGCGATGATGCTACGGCATACCAATTAATGGGACTTGGCGCTAAAGGCAACATTTCTGTCACTGCAAATGTCGCACCGAAGGAAATGAGCCTGATCTGTGCTGCAGCACTCGCAGGTGATGCAGAAGGTGCTGAAGCTTTAAATAATAAAGTTGCAAATTTACACAATATTTTATTTTGTGAATCTAACCCAATTCCTGTGAAATGGGCACTCCATGAAATGGGCTTAATTGGTACCGGTATTCGCTTACCATTAACTCCTCTTGCAGAACAATATCGTACCCCGTTGCGTGAAGCACTCAGCGCTGCGGGTGTCATTAAATAAAGAGCACAACATTATGCAATTACGTTTCGGTTTAACCCTTGCACTTTCGGCATTCAGTTTAGCGGGTTGTAGTTCCATGGGAATCAGCAATGGTTCACTGGACTATAAAAATACAACAACCCTTGAACCTGTGAAATATCCGGAAGGTTCAATGGTTCGACCGGCAACGCCGTTGTATCCAGCCCCAACAATTGACCCGCTGGCGATTGAGCATGCACCCAAGCTTGAAAACAAGCACGGCAACCGCTTTGTGCTACCCCGTCCCGACAAGGCGCAAAGCAATAGCGCTGCCGATGCTCAACAAGACAGCACAAATATCGGTCGTCCACAGCTGGTTCGTGATGGAAACCAAAATCCACTGCTCAAAATAGACGGAAATTCTGCTACAATTTGGCAGTACACACTTGCCACCCTCAGTAGCCTCAACCATAGCATTGTTGGTCAAAGTAAAAATCGTTACGAAGTAACCATTAAGATTGATCAGCAAATTTATGTATTAAGACTGACCTCTGTAGGCACAAGTAACAACTTAGCTGTATTCAATGCCGATAACAGCTTTGCAGACCAAGAAAAAGCTGCAGAACTGTTAACCCAGATTTACCAAAATTGGCCAGCCTAGTCGTACTAGGCATTTTTTTTTGAAAAAGGTTCCCCCATGTTGAAACAAACCTTGCTCTATACTGGTAAAGCGAAATCTGTTTATGAAACAGATAGTGCAGATCACCTTATCCTAGTTTTCCGTGACGATGCTTCTGCATTTAACGGCGAAAAAATCGAACAGCTGGATCGTAAAGGCAAGGTGAACAACCGTTTTAACGCCTTCATCATGGAAAAATTGGCTGCAGCTGGCATTGAAACTCACTTTGAAAAACTTCTTTCTCCAACTGAAGTTTTAGTGAAAAAATTGAAAATGGTTCCAGTTGAATGTGTAATCCGTAACTATGCTGCCGGTTCTTTATGCCGTCGTTTAGGCGTAGAAGAAGGTAAAGAACTGGTTCCACCTACTTTCGAATTGTTCTTCAAAGATGATGCGCTTGGCGATCCAATGGTGAACGAATCTCAAGCGATTGCTTTAGGTTGGGCAACTGCTGAACAATTGGCACAAATGAAAGAACTCACTTACAAAGTAAACGAAGTGCTTAAAGGCTTGTTCGATGCAGGTAACATGTTACTTGTAGACTTCAAACTTGAATTCGGTGTATTCCACGACCGTATCGTACTAGGTGACGAATTCTCTCCAGACGGTTGCCGTCTATGGGACAAAGACACCAAGAAAAAACTCGACAAAGACCGTTTCCGTCAAGGTTTAGGCGGTGTTGTTGAAGCTTATGAAGAAGTTGCTGCACGTTTAGGTATCGACCTTTCTGATATCTAATTCGTTCATCGAATTTCAAAAACCGGGCTGTTTAGCCCGGTTTTTTTATATCCCAAAAATCGAAAAAATAGATTTAATTAATAAAAATGATCGTTTTTACAATATTGGTTTTTTTACTTAATATCTCTTATATACCGGGCAGCAAGAGGTTGAAGTCAATGACTTTATAAGCTCCTGCTGACCGACCAAGATTTTTAGTTTACCCTCTAGGATGTATCTCCCCTAAGACATCCTATTTTCAGCCCAATCCGTCCTATGGATTGGGCTTTTTTTACGCTTTTTCATCTGAAAAACTCAGCATGAAAGAAAATACCTCAGCGCCTGGAATCATCTTGACTGTTATTGCTGTTGTTGCTGCTGCATCCAGCGACGCTGTTGCAGTTTTTCTCCTTCCACTTCGCGCTTGTTCCGTGCAGATTCGTATAGCTTGGTGCCTTTTAATTCAGGTGGCATATACTCTTGCAGAACGAAATGCTCTGGATAATTATGCGGATAGAGATAATCCACACCATAGCCCTGCTCTTTCATGAGCTTGGTTGGTGCATTGCGTAAATGTAGTGGCACAGGCAAGTTTGCAGTTTTTTCAGCCAGGTCGAGTGCCTTATTAATGGCCAGATAAGTGCTGTTACTTTTGGCACTGGTCGCCAAATACACTGCACACTGACCGAGAATAATACGACACTCCGGCATGCCCACAGCCTGTACCGAACGGAAACATTCGCCTGCCAGAAGCAAGGCATTCGGATTGGAATTGCCAATATCTTCCGAAGCGGCAATCAGCATACGACGGGCAATAAACACCGGATCTTCTCCACCTTTTAGCATGCGCGCCATCCAGTACAGCGCTGCATCCGGATCACTGCCGCGGATGGATTTAATAAAGGCAGAGACCAGGTCATAGTGCTGCTCACCCGATTTGTCATAACGGGCAATATTCTGCTGCGCCACCTTGACCACAATGGCATTGGTGATGATATTTTCCAGTTCCGGTTCAAAAGTACTGGCAATTAAATCTAGAAGATTAAGCGCCTTACGTGCATCTCCAGCCGCAAATTGCAGTAATGCTTCGTATTCTTCAATTTGGATATAACGCTCTTTTAAAAAGGCATCCTGCTGTATGGCATTATTCAATAAAGTTCGAATTGACTCATCATCCAGCGCATTTAAGGTATACACCTGACAACGCGATAACAAGGCATTGTTCACTTCAAAAGAGGGATTTTCTGTGGTTGCTCCAATTAAGGTAATTTTGCCTTTTTCTACTGCATTCAATAAGGCATCTTGCTGTGACTTGTTAAAACGGTGAATTTCATCAATAAACACGACCGGGGTCAATAAATCGCCACTTTCGGCAATCACTTCACGCAGTTCTTTTACTCCGGTATTGAGCGCCGATAAACTGATAAAGGGCCGATCCACGGCTTGAGCCAAAAGCAAAGCAATGGTGGTTTTTCCAACGCCTGGTGGCCCCCAAAAAATGATGGAAGGTAAATGGCCCTGATCAATCATTTGACGTAAGGGGGCACCTGCTCCCAATAAATGATCTTGCCCGATAATTTCGGACAAATCACGCGGACGAAGTCGTTCAGGGAGTGGAATATGGCTCTCAGACATCTTGTTATTTCTTTACTGTACTTAAACTAAGTCTACTATGTAATTTTAATATCGCGCATTTCAAATGAGCCGATTTACAAAAAAATCGCTGTGTCAGGTCGGGGTGAGGATGAAATTTGCAAATTTTTTCAGCCAAAAATTATATGATGAACAGGAAATTAACGAACCCAGCGCACAATATATTCCTCAAGATCGTCTTCATTGACTTCTGTTTCGGAAATACAACGGCCTGCTGCCGATTTGCGCGCCTTGATCACACTGTCACGTGTTCCTGTATTTAAATAATGCCAGGCAGGTAGACTCTTGCCTTCTTTTAAACGGCGATAAGCACAGCTCGGCGGCAGCCAATGAATAGTGGCTAATTTTTCTGGTGTGAGTTGAATACAATCCGGCACATGGTCAAGTCGCTGCTCATAATTACTACAACGTGCAGTTTTGCAGTCTAAAAGTTTGCAAGCCACCTTGGTATAAGCGACTTCTTGCAGTTCTTCATCTTCTAATTTGATTAAACAGCAGAGACCGCAACCATCACATAATGCTTCCCATTCGGCAGGATTAAGTTCAGTTAAAGCGTATTCTTTCCAAAATTGTGGACGTAAGGATTCGGTCATAGCAAAGCAAAAATTAGCAAATGAAGCATATTATAACCTGTGCATGATTACAGTCCATAAACGTGATTATTACTTTAAATCATCGATTTGCCGTCAAACTGAACATTTTTTAAACACAAGCATAACACTGCTGGAAATTTTCCGCCCCTATACTGAATCTACTTTGAAAATAACAACACATGGAGAAAGCTTATGTTCCGTTGGGCGATTATTTTTGCAGTAATTGCACTGATTGCAAGTCTACTAGGTTTTGCTGGCGTTGCAGGATTATCTAAAGATTTTGCGGTTATTTTACTCGTGGTTGCCGTTATTTTAGCAATCGTCGGCTTCCTCTCCAGGGGAAGAGTTTAGTTGAATGAACTCCACTTAAAAATATCTCACTTGATCAAAAAAAAGAGCCTATTCAGGCTCTTTTTTCATATCCGATTTTTTTTATTCAGCTTTCTATTATCTACCTAGCAAAAGAACCGAATCAAAAATTAAATATCTTTTTATCTAACTTATCTCGCCGTGTAGAGTTTTAAGATAAAAATTAAGGTCTTAAATGACGTGGTCTAAAGCCGGTGACCAATAAACCAATCGCATAAGCCACCACACCAACGATACATAAACCGATCACTTCCAGTATACGCATCCATTGTGATACATCTCCATTGTACCAACTCAATCCATACCACAGTGCAGCAATCATCGCGGCATTCGCCACTGCATATTGCAGGAACAGCTTTTTCCAGTGTCCGGCAAAGCGGAAAATATTGCGTTTATGCAGATAAAAATACAGCATACCGGCATTGACCAAGGCCGAACCTGAAGAAGCCAGGGCCAAGGCCATATGTTCTGCATGCCAATCAATGAGCTTGAAGAAACCAATAAACACCACGTTTAAAATGGCATTCGCTGCCACGGCCATCAAGCCAACACGCACAGGTGTGCGGGTATCTTGCTGGGCATAAAAGCCCGGGGCAAAGACTTTAATCAGCATGAAGGAGATTACCCCGGCACTCATACATTGCAGGGCCAGCGCAGTCATTTCAGTATCTTGCAAGGTAAATTGCCCACGCTGGAACAAGGCCTGAATAATTGGAGTAGACAGCATAAATAAGGCGATGCTGGCAGGAATACCAACCAGCATGATCACTTTGGCAGCCCAGTCAATCATGCCTCTAAATTTAACCTGATCCTGTTCGGCATGACGTGCAGACAGTGAAGGTAAAATCACGGTACCAATCGCTACACCGATCAACCCCAAAGGCAATTCCGTCATCCGCTCGGCACTGTATAACCACGATACCGAACCATCCTGCATGAACGATGCCCAAATGGTGTTGAGCAATAGATTAATCTGGGTGACCGAAACACCAAACAGTGCCGGAAGCATCAATTTCATGATGCGTTCCACACCTTCATGTTTGAAATCTACTTTAGGCGGAATCAATAATTTTTTACGCCACAGCTCTGGAATCTGAATGACCAGCTGTAAAATACCGGCAATCACCACAGCCCAGCCGAGTGCCATAATCGGTTCGGCCATATAGGGCGTTAACCACCAGGCGCCTGCAATCATGGTGATATTCAATAGTACCGGCGAAAAAGCCGGGGTTGAAAAAGAACCATAACTGTTCAGAATACTGCTGGCAAAAGCCGTTAAAGACATAAACAGCAGATAAGGAATGGTCAGACGGAACATGTCTGTCGCCAGGGCAAATTTTTCCGGGTCGTCATGGAAACCGGGCGCATAGATATACAGCACCGCAGGTGCTGCCACCATGGCAATAAAGGTCAGGGTGGTCATAAAGGTGGCCAGACAGCCAAACACCCGGCTAATCAGGATTTGCACTTCGGCATGGGTTTTCGTGGTTTTATATTCGGTTAAAACCGGAATAAAAGCCTGTGAAAATGCCCCTTCGGCAAATAGGCGCCTGAAAAAGTTGGGAATACGAAAGGCCACCACAAAGGTATCGAAATCTTTACCTGCACCAAACACATTCAGCAACACCACATCTCGGACTAGGCCCAGCACCCGAGACAACATGGTCATTGTACTAACAATAAAGGTCGATCGCCAAAGCGCCATCGTAACTACCCAGTGAAAAAATTAAGTCGCTATTGTAATGAAACTCCACATGGAATTTCGTTGTTTAATCATAAAGCCCACTTATTATTGATGGATTTTATGCTGCTGCAATAAGGTTCTGAATTTGACCCAGTCAAAAAATGGGCCCGGATCGGTTTTACGTCCAGGCGCAATATCCGAGTGACCGGCCAAATGTTGTAAAATTTTGGGATAAGCCGCTTGCAATGCAGCCGTCACTTGCGCCAGCACTGCATATTGCACCTCATCAAAAGGCAAATCATCACTGCCTTCCAGTTCAATGCCAATGGAATAGTCATTACATTCTTTTTTGCCCAGGTAAATGGAACGTCCGGCATGCCAGGCCCGATCATTAAAATTGACAAATTGCAGCACTTCACCACTGCGTAAAATCAGCAGATGTGCAGAAACCTGCATGCCTTCAATGCTTTGAAAATAAGGATGCTCTGACCAGTCCAGCTGGTTCTGAAAAAACTGTTCAATATATCCCCCACCAAATTGTGACGGCGGCAGACTGATGTTATGCACCACAACCAGTTGAATTTCGGTATGTTCGGGACGTTGATTATAATTGGGGGAAGGTACTTGCCTGGCACCGATTAACTGACCGTCGATGACCTGAAAAAAGGGGGCCTGTTGCATAGTCCAATCCTGAGTCCTGTTCGCATAAACAGATGATTTTAGCGCAATCCTAAAACTTTAAACTTAAAATCTCAAATTCCGCAGCTAAAATCGCTGGAAAAAAACATTTCTTTTAAATGAACAGTGCTAAAATAACGCGCAATTTTCATGGGTTAAAAAAGATACGGGAATCCTTATGAGCATATCTCAATCCTTGCTTGAACAATCGATCCAAATCAACATTCAACAAGCATTACAAGAAGATATTGGCGAAGGTGATATCACTGCATTATTAACCCCTGAAGATGAACAGGCGACAGCAACCATTATTAGCCGTGAAGACATGGTGCTGGCCGGTCAGCCTTGGGTCAATGCACTGATTCAGGCTTATGATCCAAAGGTACAGGTCACCTGGCTAAAAAATGATGGCGACCGCGTACAAGCCAATGAAGCCTTTTTAAAACTGGCCGGTTCTGCACGCAGCCTGCTGACAGTGGAACGCCCTGCCCTCAACTTTGTGCAAACACTTTCTGCAGTTGCGACCAAAACCGCTTTATATGTCAAAGAACTGCAAGGCTTAAATACCAAATTGTTAGATACCCGTAAAACCTTGCCGGGCTTACGTATTGCACAAAAATATGCCGTGGCGATTGGTGGCGGTCAGAACCATCGTCTGGGTTTGTTTGATGCCTTTTTGATTAAAGAAAACCATATTATGGCAGCGGGCGGTATTGCACAGGCGATTAGCAAGGCACATAACATTGCACCGGGTAAACCTGTTGAAGTTGAAGTTGAAACCTGGGATGAACTAAACCAGGCTTTAGAAGCAAAAGCGGATATCGTGATGCTGGATAACTTCAGCCAGCAGCAAATGATTGATGCGGTGAAGCATGTTGCCGGTCGTTGCAAGCTGGAAGCATCGGGTAACATTACCATCGCAAACTTACGTGAAGTGGCAAGCTCAGGTGTGGACTATATTTCAATGGGTGTGTTAACCAAAGATGTGAAAGCAGTGGATTTATCCATGCGTTTTAATGCTTGATCTCCCCCTACTCAACTCAATAAAAATTGAGTCAATAAAAAACGCACCGATGGGTGCGTTTTTTATTGCTGAGATTGTTAAATTAACAACTTACCAGCCTAAAGCTTCTTGCTGTTTTTTAATGAGTTCTTGGATGCCTTTTTCTGCCAATTCAAGCATTTCGTTACATTGTGCACGGGTAAATGGCTTGTCTTCAGCAGTCCCCTGCAGCTCGATAAACTCGCCTGCTTGAGTCATCACTACGTTTAAATCAGTTTGGCAGTTTGAATCTTCTTCATAACACAAATCGAGCAAGGCTTTGTCTTGATACATACCGACAGAAATCGCAGCCACCAGACCTTTCAACGGATCGTGTTTAATTTTCTTGGTTTCAAGCAATACATTCATGGCATCGACTAAAGCCACTGCTGCACCAGTAATGGATGCTGTACGTGTACCACCATCAGCCTGAATCACATCACAGTCGATGGTAATGGTATTTTCACCCAGTTTTTTCAAGTCCACCATGGCACGCAGGCTACGACCAATCAGACGCTGGATTTCCTGAGTACGGCCACTTTGTTTACCACGCGCCGCTTCACGGTCACTACGGGTATGGGTAGAACGTGGCAACATGCCGTATTCTGCAGTCACCCAACCCTGTCCCTTACCTTTCAAGAAACGCGGGACTGAATTATCAATACTTGCAGTACAAAGAACTTTTGTATGACCAAATTCAATCAACACTGAGCCTTCCGCATAACGTGTATAGTTACGGGTAATTTTTACGTCACGTAATTGATCTAATGTACGTTGGTCGATACGCATAATGAGTCCTTAATTTCGGCTAAAATTCATTGCGGCCTAGTATAACAGAAGCATGCTCTCAGGTTTTGCCAAGAGATTCTCTATTGGCAAAAACCATCAAGCCCGGACGCATCCATTTTAGCTTGCATGAAATTCGCTACCCACCCTGCATATCCTTAAGCTTGTTATTGAAGTTTAAAAGCTCAATAAGTCTTTTAATTTCTGTTTGGATTGTTCAAGAGTTGAAGTCCATGAATTTGGCAATGAACATTTAGCCACACGTACCCAGACGCTAGCAAACTGTTTCATGAAACTGGCTTCATTATAGTGAATGCCATACTCTGCACATAAGACACGGATTTTTGGTGCAGCTTCAGCATAACGGTTCGCTGGCATATCAGGGAATAAATGGTGTTCAATTTGATGACTCAAATTACCACTCAAAATATGCAGCCATTCTGTGCCGCTAAAATTACTCGATCCGTGAATTTGACGTAAATACCATTCGGCACGCGTTTCAGTGGCCGTATTGTCCGGTTCAAAGGTTTCGGCATCTTCAGTGAAATGTCCATTAAAAATCACTGCGGATGCCCAGAGGCTACGAATAACATTCGCCACTGCATTTCCGGCAAAAACAGGCAGTGCATTCGGACCTGCGATCAGGGGGAAAAAGACATAATCTTTGGCAATCTGACGGGTGGCTTTCTTGCGGAATTTTGTCGAATCTTTCCACACCTGTTTCCAGGTTTTGGTTTTATAGGCAATCGCATCTTCCAGATGTAAATTCTGTACGCCCACATACCATTCAAAAAACACCATAAGCTGAATGGCTAAAGGAATATTGAATAAAAAGCGCGGTTCCCATTTTTGCGCTTCACTGACCCGAATCAGGCCATAACCGACATCATGATCTTTACCGATAATATTGGTATAGGTGTGATGGATATAGTTATGCGTATGTTTCCAGTCATCCCCGGTCGCCATAGTGTCCCAGTCATAATTGGCGCCGTTTAACGTCGGATCATTCAGCCAATCAAACTGACCATGCATCACGTTATGGCCCAGCTCCATATTTTCCACAATTTTGGAAATACCCAACAAGCCGGTTCCCAACAACCATACTGGTGGAATCCAGCCGCCAAACATCAACATGCCACGTGAGGCAATTTCGCTATAACGCACAAAATCACGAATTTTGTAAATATATTGCGCATCTTTCTCACCAATGCTGTCCATGATTTCGCGGCGAATGGCATCGACTTTTTCACCAAATTCGGCAATTTGTTCAGCAGTTAAATATTTGGATTTACTATTTTCTGGAAATTTCACTGACATATTCATTGTTTTTCTCCTGAGTGAGAATCAAACACTGCTATAAAAATTGCAATCAATCACTGAGCAGCGCTATCAAAGCATTTTTTGTTTTTAAAGGTTAATCACCACCGGACTCACGGCCTGGCTAATACACAATTTAATCTGGGTATTGCTATCGTGGTCGATTTCACCAGTCAGCAGGTTTTTGGTGGAGCCACTGACTTTGGTACAGGTACAGGTATTGCAGATGCCCATACGGCAGCCATGTGCGGGTCTTAAGCCCGCCTGTTCGGCACTTTCCAGCAAATTGGTCTTGGCTTCAAACTCTTGTTGAGCGCGTAAGAAAATTACCGGTTGTACTGCAGCAGTTTCATCTACAACAACCTGGAAATATTCCTGTTTGAGTTGATCGGCAATGCCGAATTGTTGATAAATCTGGTTCAGGCTTTGCATCATGCCTCGGGCACCACAGGCATAACTTTGACGTTGCTGAAAATCTGGCACGGTACTTTCAAGCAGTTCCGCGGTTAAATGTTGCTTCTGTGCCAGAGTATTAAAATGGTGATAATGAAGCTGTGGATATTGTTCTGATAACTGCTGCAATTCAGCATTAAAGGCCTCATCACGGCTAAAATAAATCAGGTCAATCTGACTGACTTTTTGACGGATGGCCTGTTGCAATAAAGAATAAATTGCAGTGATACCACTGCCTGAAGCTAACAACAGAATAGGTTGTTGAGATGAACTTAATGTGAAATCACCCTGCACCTGAGAGATTTCCACTACGCCACCTACGGGCAAATGGGTTAAAGCATTAGATACTTTGCCCTGACGTTTTACGGCAATCACCACGTTGCCGTTGGCAGTGATTTTGACAACGGAATAACTGCGTTGCTCACGCACACCTGCAATCACCACAGTCACTAAAGTACTTTGTCCGGCATGAAAAGCGTTAGCACGAAAATTATGATTCGGCTGCAACTCGATCTGATAAAAGTCTGAACTCAGCATCTGTACATCGACAATACTGGCTTTGACTTTTTTCCATGCCCAAACTGGATTGATTTTTTCAGCAATAAAATCGACGAAATCTTCTCGAATCCATTGCGGCTGATATTGCATGACATGACTCATATGACGTTCCTCTTTTATTGCTGGCTATTTATTTGAGTGAACAGGTGTTCTTATAGTGAACACATGTACACTATAATCATTTTTTAATTCAGTCAACATCCGTTCACTGACATTCGTCGTTTAATTTGTTTTTTTTTGATAGACTTCATTCAGCATTTTTTTAGGGTAGTTGCATGTCGATACGGGATGAGCGTAAACAGCAGAGCCGCCAGGCACTTTTGGATGCTGCGCTGGCTTTAAACACGTCTGGACGCTCTTTCAGCAGCATCAGTTTGCGTGAAATTGCACGCCATGTCGGTTTGGTACCGACGGCGTTCTACCGTCATTTTCAGGACATGAATGAGCTGGGACTGGAACTAGTCGATCAGGTGGCCCTGCATTTAAAAGGTATTTTTCATCAGCTGGGACAAGCCTATATCTATCAGCCAGATACCGAAACCCAAATCAGCCTAGACCTGTTTTTTCAGGCAGTTGAACATCATCCTGAACCGTGGGTATTTATGATTGCCGAACGCTGGGGGGGATCGGAAGTGATTCGCCAGGCCATTGCCCGGGAAATTAATTTTTTAATTGAAGACCTGGCTAATGATTTGGGTCAAATTGAGGCCATGCAGCACATTGGTAATACCCAAGACCTACAAGTATTTTCTAATATTTTAATTAACTTGTCTTTTACCTGGGCGATGACCTGGATGGATATCAACCGTCACTATCAGGCTGAAGAGCGTCTAGAACAACAAAAACAGTTTAAGCTGCAAACCATGACTCAAGTGCATTTAATTTTCCGTGGCATCTCCAACTGGGACCCTTCCAAAGATTCGGTCTCTTCATAATTGAATAACGACCAGATGTAAAAAAACCGCCATGATGGCGGTTTTTTTAGAACCTATTACTTATTTGGCTTTACGCTCTTTTTCTACCAGATAGCTGATCACTTGAGTGACTTTGCCATCTTCACCTTGCACCACATATTTACCATTGACCACAACCGCAGGCACACCACTGAGTTGATATTGCTGTGCCAACTGTTTGGCTTGTGCTATTTTTGAAGTAATAACAAATGAATTAAACATGCTGTTGAATTTGGCTTCAGGCACGCCATATTTTACAAAGAACTTGGCTTGGGATTTTTGATCAAAAATCTGCTGGCCACCTGCATGAATGGCATGGAATAAAGGCAAGTGAGTTTTCTTACGAACGCCTAATGCTTCAGACACATAATAGCCACGCGCGCCCTGCTCCCAGACAGGATTCATTGCAGCCGGAGTACGCACGAAACGCACATCTTTAGGTAATTTTTTCAGCCAGGTCTGCATATGCGGCTCTAAGCGATAGCAATGCGGGCAGCCATACCAGAAGAATTCACGCACTTCAATTTTTCCAGGAACTTCAACCTTAACCGGATTGGCCACCACGGTGTAATCTTTACCTGCAACAAAATTGGCTGCCATTGCAGTACCGGATAAGGCAAAAATAGCCGTTGCTACACTACCTAAAAGAAATTTTTTCATTGACCTTATTGTCCTCTAAATCATTATGTCTAATTTATGCGATCACTATAAATCAATTATGCCGAATTCGTTTTCATTCTGTGAACTTTTTTACGGCATTTATCGCTTTTTTTAGAATTAACGCTACACTAAGCTTCTGTAACTTTTTTAAATTATAATGACTTGATTGAGGTGATACCGATGTCGCAATTGAATGTTGATCCACAAGAAATTGCCAAATTTGAAGCATTCGCTGCCATATGGTGGGATCAGCATTCTGAGTTCCGCCCCTTGCATATGATCAATCCACTGCGTTTAAACTGGATTGATGAGCATGCTGGCGGTCTCAGCGGTAAAAAAGTGCTCGATGTCGGTTGTGGTGGCGGTATTCTGTCGGAAAGCATGGCACGTCGTGGAGCTAATGTTTTGGGTATCGACATGGGTGAAGCGCCTTTAAATGTAGCCCGCATTCATGCCGAACAGGAAGGCGTGCAGAATATTGAATATCGCCAGGTTCCAGTAGAACAGTTGGCTCAGGAACAGGCTGGACAATATGATGTGGTGACCTGTATGGAAATGCTGGAGCATGTTCCAAATCCGGCATCAATTATTCAGGCCTGCCAAACCCTGGTCAAACCGGGCGGCCATGTGTTCTTCTCGACCATTAACCGCAATCCAAAGTCTTATCTGTTTGCCATTATTGGCGCGGAATACGTTCTGCGTATGCTCGCTAAAGGGACCCATGATTACAGCAAATTTATCAAGCCTTCCGAGCTGGCGCATGATATCCGTGCAGCAAATCTGAAACTGAAAGACATGACCGGCCTGCATTACAACCCGCTAACAAAACGTTACTGGCTGGCACCAAATGTCGATGTGAACTACATGGTTTATACGGTAAAAGAAGGTGCCTGATGAAAGCTGTACTGTTTGACCTGGATGGCACTCTGATTGACACAGCGGCTGACTTCATTCGCATTATTCAGGACATGTGCCGCGACAAACCCTGTGACATCGTAGCGGCGGATTTAATTCGTACCCAGGTCTCTGAGGGTGCCCGGGCAATGGTGAAACTGGTCTATCCGGAACTGGAAGTGGAAGATCCGGTATTCCTCGCCCATCGCCAGCGCTTTTTGGATTTGTATGGTGAAGATATTGCCGTGGATACCGACCTGTTCGACGGTATGTATCCCTTGCTGCAACAACTGGAAAGTCAGGATATTCCCTGGGGCATTGTCACCAACAAGCCACGCTGGCTCAGTGAGTCCCTGCTTCAGGCACTCAATCTGACCGAACGCTGTGCGGTTCTGGTTTGCCCGGAAGATGTCAGCAATACCAAACCCGATCCGGAACCGATGTATCTGGCGGCCAAGCAAATTCAGGTACGACCTGAAGATTGTATTTATGTGGGTGACCATCCGCGTGACATTGATGCGGGCCGCAATGCCAATATGTACACCATTCTGGCAGGCTATGGCTATTTACCATTGCAACACAAAGATAACTTAACAGCATGGCAGGCGGATTGTATAGTGAAGACAGTTGCAGAATTACATCAAGTGATTAATCAACTAGTCGGCGTAAAACAAGATCATCATTCACTCATTTCATAACGACATAACAATATAAACGAGGAGGTAGGCAATGAAATATTCAGAATATCAACCTCGCCCCGATCTGTTAAAAGATCGCATTATCCTGATTACAGGTGCGGGCGATGGTATAGGTCGTGCTGCTGCAATAAGCTATGCCCTGCATGGTGCAACAGTCGTTCTGCATGGACGTACCCTAAACAAGCTTGAAGTCATTTATGATGAAATTGAAAGCCTGGGTGCGCCACAACCGGCTATTCTGCCTTTGCAGCTCTCCAGCGCTTCTCCTCGAGACTATGAGTTACTGGTCGATACTTTAACGCAACAGTTCGGTCGCCTGGACGGCATTTTGCACAATGCCGGTATTCTGGGGGAACGTACCGAACTGGCCCATTACCCGGTAGATGTCTGGGATGATGTGATGGCTGTGAATTTGCGTGCGCCCTTTATTTTGACTCAGGAACTGCTGCCCTTACTGGCAAAGTCCGAGCATGCTTCCGTGGTATTTGCCAGTTCAGGTGTCGGCCGTGAAGCACGTGAACGCTGGGGGGCTTATTCGGTATCCAAAATTGCCATTGAAGCAGTGAACCAGATCTTTGCCAAAGAAAATGTTTATCCTAACGTGCGTTTTAACTGCATCAATCCGGGTGCCACCCGTACTGCCATGCGTGCCAAGGCTTATCCTGAGGAAGATCCAAAAACCTTGCCAACACCGGAAAGCATTATGCCGGCTTACCTGTATTTAATGGGGGATGACAGCCTGCATTTAAATGGTCAAAGCATTGATGCACAAGACTAATCTCTAAAAATAAAAATGGGAGCTCTATATGCTCCCTTTTTTATTGCAGACTTAAATTTTTAAAAACTCAGAACTGTACTTTCGCTATTTAAGGCTTAAATCGTATTTTTAGATAATTTTTACAAAAATATTCGGTTTTATAAATTAAAAGAATGCCGCTATGCTGAACACCATTCAAAAACATTCAGTATGAGAAATTTCAACATGGCAGATCAAAAACGTAAAATTGAAACGATTCGTTGTATTGAAAAACTACAGCTTTCAAATTCTTTGATCATCGGTCTGGATGATGTCAAACAGGCAGAAGCAATTGCTGAGGCTGTCAGCTCACTACAAGGCCTGGTGGAACAATGGAACTAAAAGAAAACTATATGGAACTGTCGAATCCAACCTGCTGTTCAGCCCGTTGCTTAGAACATTGTTAAATCAGTCAACGTGATCTCAAAACTTTGATACAAAGTTTTCCTCAAGCAAAAGTTTTTTAACATTTAATAGCGCTATAAAATTGCTAAAGATTTTTAAATGATGAGATATTTTCCCATAATATCCTTATTATCTCTGCATTTTTTAAGAAATGCATGATTGATCTTCACAGTTTCTCTGCAATTATTTTGTACATTAACATTAGTGAAATTAATACTTTTTTTATGAGGGTTCAACATGAAAAAGATTTTGACTGTTTTGGCAATTTCTTTCAGTGCATTGATGGCAAGTAGTGTCAGCCTTGCCGGACCTCATGAAAAAAACAATAATTATCGTGGCTGGGATCAATCCGATCAACCAAAATTTAGCCGCGGTCGTGATTTTCGTGAAGATGATGATGACATGCAAGACAAACGCCGTATGCGTGAAGAACGCGGATTCAAGCGTCTACAACAGCATAAATGGCAACCGGGCTATGTGATGCCACAGCATTATCGTGGCGATGGCTACAAGGTCGACTATAAAAACCATGACTTGCCCAAACCATCGCGTAACCAGCAATGGTACAAAATCAACAATGACTATATTTTAGTTGATACCGACAGTAATAATATTCTGCGGATCCAAGGTTTCTAAACTCGGTTTTAATTCTCCAAGCCCAAACTCCAGTTTGGGCTTTTTTATTTTTGCACTTTTATTGTCAAGTCTATCCCTTTATCTGTATAACTTTCAGTCTTTTACAATCTTCTTTTTTTCTCCATCAATTTCACAATTCAACTAAGATTCCAACATCGTTTATCTCGACTTTTCCTCTAATTTTGAATCATCGAAAACATCTTCCTAAATGATCCAGGGTGAAAGTAATGAAAAAAATTCTGACTACAATTGCGCTTTCTTTATCTGCATTGATGGCAACTTCAGCGATGGCAGCACCAGACCATCGTTATGATGATCATCAACACTACAATCATACAGCATCACAACAGGACCACCGTTGGGATCACAATAATCGTTATGACAATAATCGCTATAACCAGAATCGTTATGACAATAAAAGAGTAAACCCAAGCCGTGACTGGCGTGCGGGCCAAAACTTCCCGCGTGTATTTAGCTCATCCAACTATAAAGTCAGCGACCGTGAAGCACGCCGCTTACCGAATACCAACCGTTATCAACAGTGGTATAAAATCAATGGCGACTATGTGTTAGTGAATGAACGTACCGATCGTATTGTGCGCATCATCAACTAAAACCGGCCTAAGTTTCATCTTCCCTAAAAAACACCTGAATTCGATTCAGGTGTTTTTTATTTTTTAGCTTCCCCCCCGTCATTTTTTGATTAGAATCAAGGAAGGAAATTTTTTTAATTTTGAGATAGGTATGCAAACGAATTCATCTGAAACATCACAAAGCACAAATTTACAATATGTGCATTGGTTTCGACATTCTGCACCCTATATCAATGCCCACCGCAACAAAACCTTTGTCATCATGTTTGACGGTGAGGCAGTGCAACATGAAAATTTCCAGCATATTATTCATGACATTGCCCTGCTGCATTCTTTAGGCATTCGTCTGATTCTGGTACATGGTGCACGTTCGCAAATCAATCAGAACCTCAAAGCCAGCGGTATTCAAACGCCTTTTCATAATCACCGCCGCATTACCACACGCGAATCTTTAAGCTGCGTCATGAATGCTGTGGGTTCGATCCGTTTACAAATTGAAGCGCTGCTTTCCATGGGACTGGCCAACTCCCCCATGTACGGCGCACGCATTGATGTGATCTCAGGCAATTTCGTCACCGCCAAACCTTATGGTATTCGCGATGGTGTTGATTTCCAGCTCACAGGTGAAGTACGAACGGTCGATACTGACGCCATTCAAAGACATTTAAAAAATCACAATATTGTGTTGCTGGGTCCAACCGGCTATTCCAGTACCGGTGAGGTGTTTAACCTGGTGGCAGAAGAAGTGGCCACCAATACTGCCATTCTGCTAAAAGCCGACAAGCTGATTTTTTTGGGTAAACAGCAAGGTCTGGTCAACGAATTTGGACAATTGCAGCGTGAAATAGCGCCGCATCAGCTGGATCGGCAGATCTTGCAATATCAGGATTCCAATCCCGATATTGCCCTGCAATTGCGCGGTGCCAAAAATGCCTCACTGCAAGGGGTACATCGTGTGCATTTGATTTCTTATACCTACGATGGGGCCTTGCTGGAAGAACTGTTCACTCGTGATGGTGCGGGCACCATGATGACCGATGCCCATTATGAAGATGTGCGTACGGCTACGATTCAGGATGTCGGCGGCTTGATGAATCTGCTTCGTCCACTGGAGGCCGAAGGCATTCTGGTGTATCGCTCACGTGAAAGATTAGAAAGTGAAATTGAACAGTTTTCCGTGATTGAACGGGACGGGATGATTCTGGCCTGCGCCGCCCTATATCCAATTCCCACCTCAGCCAATGAAATTAAATCGGCGGAGATTGCCTGTGTGGCGGTCGATCCGACCTATCGCAAGTCCAACCGCGGCAGCCAGATTCTGCATTATCTCGAAGACAAGGCCAAAAGTCTGGGCATTCAGCAACTATTTGTACTGACCACACGTACCGCGCACTGGTTTGTCGAACATGGTTTTGAACCCGCCAGTGTGGATGACCTACCCAATGCACGTCAGGCCCTGTATAACTATCAACGTAATTCCCTAGTCTTCAAAAAGCCACTTTAAAGTGGCTTTTTTTATGCCGCTTATATCTTTATTTTTTATATCTTTATGATAAACCCATCGAAATTTATCATGATTTGTTTATGGCATTTTTGCATATCCTTATCCACGCTTAAGATTTAGAATTTAAGTTAATTAATATCAATAATTTAATTAAATAAAACTGGATATTGAGTTGTCCTGATAAATCATATTTCTGCATAAGGTTTTCTTTATTTTATTTATCTTTTTTCCTCATTAGAAATTTATCTTTTCTTATTTTTTTCGAAAAAGAAAAGGCTTTAGCGTATGTGTTCAATATTCAACACTTCCTTATTGCGGAGCACACATACATGAGCGCCATTCAAGCAAAATTCTGGGCGAAATCACTGGTCCTTTCTTCAGTAGTTGCTGGCGCAATGATGATGTCAGGTTGCGGAAAAAAAGAAGCTGAAACAGTCACGTTAAATATCGGCTTCCAAAAATATGGCTTGTTACCGATCATTAAAGAACGCGGCACTTTAGAAACGGCATTGAAAGATCAGGGCGTCAATGTGAAATGGGTAGAATTCCCTGCCGGTCCTCAATTGCTTGAAGGCTTAAATGTCGGCAGTGTTGTATTAGGTGAAGCAGGTGAAGCGCCGCCTATTTTTGCACAGGCTGCCAATTCAAATCTGGTTTATATCGCCAACCAGCCGGAAGCGCCTAAAGCAGAAGCGTTAATTGTTCAAAAAGATTCAGCCATTCACAGCATCCAGGATTTAAAAGGTAAACGTGTTGCACTCAATAAAGGCTCCAATGTGCATTACTTATTACTCAAAGTGCTTGAAGCCAACAAGCTGACTCTGAATGACATCCAAGTAGTGTATTTACCGCCTTCGGATGCACGCGCAGCCTTTGAGAAAGGTGCAGTCGATGCCTGGGTGATTTGGGATCCGTTCTTTGCTGCTGCAGAAAAGCAGATTGGTGCTCGTGTCATTGCCACAGGTGAAAACCTGGTCAGTAACCATCAGTTTTATCTGGCTGACCGCAAATTTGCCGAGCAGCATCCGGATGTACTGAAAGCGGTCGTAAATGAACTCAACACCACCACCCAATGGGTATCCCAGCATCAGGACGAAGCCGCCAAGCTACTGGAAAAACCAACAGGACTGTCTAAAGATATCCTGAAAACGTCCATTTCCCGCATGGGCTTTGGGGTACAACCCATTTCTAATGAGGTGGTGCAAAAGCAGCAATATGTTGCCGATGCCTTTTATCAGCAGAAACTGATTCCAAACAAACTCAATATTCAATCCGCGATTTTGGCGAAGTAAATCATAAATAAAACCTAGGGGATTTAACATGACTCAGCATCAGCTACACAACAAAGCAGCCACATGGTTCAAGACCTCCAGTCATGGCATGAATGCCATGTTAATTGCTTGTGCGATGTTGGGTTCAAGTGCCGCCTGGGCTGTTGATCCTTCAGTGAAACAGCTTCGTGTCGGCTATCAAAAATCTTCTGTCAATCTGGTGATTGCACAACAGCAAAAGTTATTTGAACAGGAATTTCCCAACGCCAAAATCAGCTGGAATGAATTTCCGGGCGGTCCACAAATTTTAGAGGCCCTAGCCGTCGGTTCTGTAGATATCGGTTCAACCGGCGATACACCGCCTGTCTATGCTCAGGCAGGCAACAAGCCACTGCATTATTTTGCTTATGAAACGGCAAAACCTTTGGCTTCTGCCATTTTGGTGCCAAGCAACTCCAAAATTACCCAGCTCAGTCAATTGAAGGGTAAACGTATTGGAGTTCACCGCGGTTCAAGCTCACATTATCTATTGGTGCAGGCAGTACGTAAGGCCGGTTTGCAATGGACAGATGTTCAACCGATCTGGCTCAGTCCGGCTGATGCCCGTGCAGCTTTCCAGAAAGGTGCGATTGATGCCTGGGCCATTTGGGATCCCTACTATGCTGCGGCACAACTGGAAGATAAGGCCAAGGTACTGACCACAGGTAAAGGCTTAAGTCCAAATTACACCTTCTATCTGGCTTCAAATGATTTGGTTAAGAATCATCCTCAGGCACTTAAAGGCATTATCAAGCAGCTGAATGTTGCCGATAAATGGGTACAAAGCAACAAGGCTGCGACTGCAAGCCTGTTTGCTCAAAGCACCGGTCTGAAACCGATTGTCAGCCAGACTTTTATCCAGCGCCGTCCTAACCCGTCTGGTGCTGCTCTACTCAGCAAAAAAGTGATTGCCGATCAGCAAGAGCTCGCCAACCGTTTTAGCGAACTCAAGATCATTCCGAAATCTATCAATATTCAGCAAGCCGTTTGGGCAGGCAAATAATCTAAGGATCAATGCAATGAAAATTTTCTGGTTTATTCCTACGCATGGTGACAGTCGTTATTTAGGCACAAGCAAAGGCGCCCGTCAGGTCGATCATGCTTATATGAAACAGATTGCCGTCGCGGTAGATAACCTGGGTTATGAAGGCGTACTCATTCCAACCGGCCGTTCATGTGAAGATCCATGGATTACCGCTGCCAGCCTGATCGATGCCACTAAAAATTTGAAATTCCTGGTGGCATTACGTCCAGGCGTCACCACACCTGCACTGGCTGCGCGTATGGCAGCAACTTTTGACCGTTTATCTGGCGGTCGCGTTCGGCTGAACCTGGTCACTGGTGGTGATGAGCAAGAGCTTAAAGGTGACGGCGTATATGAAGATCATGCGACACGTTATGAAACTGCGGCTGAATACACCACCATCTGGCGTGAAATTTTAAAACGTTCACATACTGGTGAAAGTTTTACTTTCCACGGTGAACATTTAAGTGTCGATGACGCAAAACTGCTTTATCCACCCGTACAACAACCTTATCCACCGCTTTGGTTTGGCGGCTCTTCCGATGCAGCCGTGGAATTGGCCACCGACCAGGTCGATACTTACCTGACTTGGGGCGAGCCACCGGCAGCCGTGAAAGAAAAAATTGAAAATGTCAAAGCCAAAGCTGCCGCCAAAGGCCGTAGTTTAAGTTACGGTATCCGTTTACACGTGATTGTGCGTGAAACCAATAAACAGGCATGGGCTGCTGCTGAAGAGCTGATTCAATACGTTGATGATGCCACCATTGTTGCTGCACAACAAAAATTCAAACAGATGGATTCAGTCGGTCAACGCCGTATGGCAGAACTGCACAACGGTGACCGCACTAAACTTGAAGTATCTCCAAACCTTTGGGCAGGTGTAGGCCTGGTTCGTGGCGGTGCAGGTACAGCACTGGTGGGTGACCCTGAAACTGTCGCTGCACGCATTCAGGAATATGCCGATTTAGGCATTGATACCTTTATTTTCTCAGGCTACCCACATCTGGAAGAGTCCATTCGTTTTGCCGAACTGGTGTTCCCGCTGTTGCCTTTAGAAACCCGTAAAAAACTGGCTCAACCGAACTTGACTGGTCCTTTTGGTGAAATCGTGGCAAATAACTATGTTGCTGATGAGGCCAAGAAGGAAGTGAAACATCAGGAGCCGGCTTAATGAGCACAAGCATCTCTGCTGAAGCCCTGGCGAAACCCAAGGTTTCACGTGGAACACAATTTGGGCAGCGTTTGCTGCCCTGGTTGTTCCCGATTGCACTGATTGTCATCTGGCAAATTGCCTCCAGTACCGGACTGTTGGAAAGCCGTATTCTACCTGCACCGACGGCGGTCGTAGCTGCATTTTGGCATCTGCTGATCAGTGGTGAACTTTGGCAACATGTCAAAGTCAGTGCCGGACGTGCCCTGCTCGGTTTATTGGTCGGTGGCGGTTTAGGTTTATTACTAGGCCTGCTCAATGGCTCTTCGAAGACGGCATCGACTCTGCTGGATACCACGTTACAGATGATCCGTAATATTCCGGCTTTAGCCTTAATTCCTTTGGTGATTTTATGGTTCGGGATTGATGAATCTGCCAAGCTGTTTCTGGTGGCTGTAGGGGTATTCTTCCCGCTTTATATCAATACCTATCACGGCATTCGTTCGGTGGATCCACAACTGATCGAGATGGGTAAAAGTTACGGCTTAACGCGCTGGCAATTGTACAAAGAAATTATTTTACCGGGTGCGATGCCTTCGATTCTGGTCGGTTTACGCTTTGCCCTAGGTCTAGTCTGGGTACTGCTGATTGTGGCCGAAACTATTTCCGCACAATCCGGCATTGGTTATATGACCATGAATGCGCGTGAGTTTTTACAAACTGACGTGGTCTTGGTAGGAATTTTACTGTATGCCCTGCTGGGCAAACTGGCGGATGTATTGGCCGTCGCTTTAGAAAAATACCTGCTGCGTTGGCACGCTGGCTATCAAAAATAAGGAATAAGACATGACTGATTTAAGTATCGGGCGTCATGTATCTGAAGAACGCTCAATATCGAAACAACCTGACCCTACAGATATCAATCCTAACGCTGTGGTGGGTGCAGAAATTCTGATTGAACAGCTGCACAAATTCTATGGCGAAGTGAAAGTTCTGGAAGATCTGGACCTGCACATTCAACCGGGTGAATTCTTGGCCATTGTTGGACGCAGTGGCTGTGGTAAAAGTACCCTGCTGCGTCTGATTGCCAATTTGGAACAACCGAGCTATGGCGAAATCAAGTTTAAATCAGCACGTCATATTCGCGAAGGCATCACCAGCGATGACATTCGGGTCATGTTCCAGGATCCACGACTGTTGCCATGGCGTAGCATTGAGCAAAATGTACAATTGGGTTTAGCCAAAGAGCAGCAAACCAATGCTTCTGCACTACTGGAAAAAGTCGGCTTGAAAGAAAAGGCCGGACTCTGGCCATCACAACTTTCAGGCGGTCAGCGTCAGCGTACTGCACTGGCCCGGGCCTTATCGCATAAACCTCGCATTTTGCTGCTTGATGAGCCTTTAGGTGCACTGGATGCACTCACCCGTTTGGACATGCAGAACCTGATTGAAAAACTCTGGACTGAACAAGGCTTTACCGCCATTTTAGTCACTCATGATGTCAGTGAAGCTGTACAACTGGCCGACCGGATTATCCTGTTAGATAAGGGGCACATTGCCCAGCAGTTTAAAGTGGATTTGCCTCGACCACGTAAAAAAGATTACACCTTTACCGAGCTGGAACAGCAAGTATTAAATGCGGTATTGGCAACCTGAGCATGCAACACGGCGATAACGAATCTAAACGATCCGTTATCCTTCCTCGGTTTATGCATCTTTTAGTCCAGCCTAAACATACTCTTTAGTTTTTTTAAAACTGCACCAAATCTAAACACAAAAGACCAGTCGTATCATTTACCAAAAAAATCAATTCCATTTAATCATTTATATAAAAAATGTAATCATTGCCTATCGGTAGGTTCTATAGGATTTTTAACTCATTAAATAGCTAACCTACAGAATAAACTATCAATTATGATAAAAATGCAATTTTTAGTAATGCACAAATCTGCCGATTTGCCGTACAATTTGCCTTTCCTCTTTAATTTTTTTAAATTTGCCAATGGAACAAAAAAAGAGTACACAAAAAAGACATCAATTGCTAAATGCTGCACTCGATGTATTTTCCCTTTACGGTTTTAATGGGGCAAGCTTAGACGAGATTGCTCAGATTGCTGAAATGCATAAATCGAATATTTTCTACTATTATGAAAATAAAGAAGCTTTATATGTAGAAGTGCTCACCACCGTTCTACAGAAATGGCTTGCGCCACTGCAAATGCTGGAATCAGAGTTGGAACCTGAAGAAGCGATTACCAATTATTTATTGCAAAAAATTGAAGTGTCACGTACTCAACCGAAAGCATCCCGCCTGTTTGCGCTGGAAGTGATCCAAGGTGCACCCCATATTTTGCCAATTCTAAAAGGTCCTTTAAAGAAACTGTTTAAGCGCAAGGCTAAAGTGATTAGCGTGTGGCAGGAACAGGGGAAAATTGCCAAAGAAATTGATCCTGAACTGCTGATTTTGAATATTTGGGCATTGACGCAAAACTATGCAGATTTTGCCACCCAAATGGAAATGGTCACGGGTAAAACCTTACGTAACCGCAGTATGCAACAACGTTGTATTCAACATACTGTACATATGATGTTATATGGCGTAATTCCTCGTTCATAACTGTTAAATTATCCCCAAGGATAATTTTGGCATACGACCATAGCCTTCTATGGTCGCCAAATTACTACTGTTACCCATCTTATTTTATCGTTTGATATAATTCTGACAATTTTTTCGCACCCAACAATAAATTTTCTTCCCAATCCAGATGGGCAGTTTCATTGGCCCCATCGGTAATATATTTTACAGAAACGAATCTTACCCCCAGTTTTTTACAGACTTTGGCCATGGCATAGCCTTCCATATCGACCAGATGGCATGGTACTTTGGGTAAGCCTGTTTCAAAGCTGTCCCCTGTTCCGCAGATACCTTGAGGCAAATGCTGAAAATAGGACTGCAAATGAATTTCTGCCGGATGATCCTCATCCATAGGCGTAACCCCGACTGCAAAACCGAGCGGGGATACATCCATGTCCCGTTGCACAAAGGTGCTGACTTCTACCAGTTCATGCGCATTAAAATGCGAACTTCCGGCGGTACCCAAATTGAGCAGGGTCTTGCAACCAGTCTTGTGAATCACCTCGAAGGCTTTAAACGCCGCATTGACTTTGCCTATACCGCTGTAATGGACTTCGATGCCTGCCTGTTCAAACAGACCTTTAGATTCACTGGGCAAAGCCATAATTAAAGCCAGATCAGACATAGCAAAACCTTATCGATGCACAAATTTAAAATTGTGCACATTAGAAAAGAATTACCAATTAAGTGCAAATTTAAAATCATAAGCACGTTCCCGTACAAAAATTTGATCCCCCGATTCACTTGAATATTTAAATTTATTTTTCTTGTCATCACCGATTTCGAAGCCATTCCATGCAATGAATCTTCTGGATGCAGATTTTTTTCAAATACTATTTTTGCAAGAAATTTAATATTTTTTTGTATGAAAACACAACAACAAGACGAACGCGTAAGATTATGGCAATATATAGCCCTGATAACTTTTCACTTATTGATTCGCCCATGAAGCTGCTCCGCCTGAATGCTTTAGCGCCCAATTTTCAATTGTCAAAAACGGCCGTAACCATTGGTAATTTTGACGGTGTACATTTGGGCCATCAGGCAATGATTAGCCAGTTAAAACAGCTGGCAGCCGCAGAAAATTTAAAAACGCTGGTGATGATTTTCGAGCCGCAACCTCTGGAGTTTTTTAAGGGTTATGATGCTCCTCCACGTATTACCTCACTGCGTGAAAAAGTGGAATATCTGACTAAACTGGGCGTGGACTACATTGCCGTTGCAAAATTTGATAACCATTTCCGCAGTCTAAATGCGGAAAGCTTTGCTGAACTGTTAAAAGTAAAACTTAATGCAGAACATCTGGTTCTGGGCGATGACTTCCACTTTGGCAAAAACCGTCAGGGCAATAGTGAATTTTTAACAGCCTATGGTTTTCAGGTCACCAACTTAACTACGGTTGCACTGGATGGTGAACGCGTCAGTTCGACCAGGATCCGCCAGACCTTGCAAGCAGGTGATTTAGCCCTTGCTGCCAAATTGCTGGGCCGTCCCTATAGCATCACCGGTCGGGTACAATACGGTGACCAGATTGGACGAACCCTTGATTTTCCAACCATTAATGTCGCGCTAAACCGTCATAAACCGTGCTTGAAAGGCATTTACGGCGTAGAGGTGATGTGTGAAACCCTATCGTTAGAAGATAAAGTGAAAGCCGACAATCCTGAAAAACTGGGCATTGCAGGCTATGAACATACCGCCCTGTTCGGTGCCGGACATGTCGGTACCCGACCGGCCATCAAACAAGTCCATCCGGAATGGCGATTAGAAGTACATTTTCCTGATGTTTCTGCTAATCTGTATGGCCTGTTAATGCGGGTGACATTCTTGAACTATTTACATGGCGAAAAGGACTACCCTTCGCTTGAAGCATTAAAAGCCGGAATTGATGACGATGTTGAGAAACTGCTTGAGTTTCGACAAAACACGCCCCATTTTCCCTTTTAAATCCCAGATTTTTTATTGTAAAACGCGTCAGCCTCAGACTGATTAAATTGGAAGACAACTTGCATGAGCGATAAGCAAACTCCTGAAAATGCAGTGGATTATAAAGCCACGCTAAACCTCCCAGGTACTGAATTTGCAATGAAAGCAAATCTGGCAGTACGTGAAGCAAAATGGTTAGAAGAGTGGTATGCCGACAACATTTATCAGCAGATTCGTGCATCGCGTATTGGCAAGAAAAAATATGTGCTTCATGACGGCCCTCCGTACGCCAACGGTCAAATCCATTTAGGTCACGCAGTCAACAAAGTCCTGAAAGACATTATCATCAAAAGCCGCGTGATGGATGGCTATGATGCCCCTTATGTTCCGGGTTGGGACTGTCACGGTCTGCCCATTGAACTGAAAGTTGAAGAAAAAGTCGGTAAAGTCGGCGTGAAAGTCGATGCCGCAACTTTCCGCAAGCACTGCCGTGAATATGCCTACACCCAGGTTGAATTACAGAAAAAAGACTTCGTGCGTATGGGCGTGTTTGGTGACTGGGATAACCCCTACCTCACCATGAACTTCAAGCAAGAAGCCGACATCGTGCGTTCATTAGGTGCAATTGCCAAAGCAGGTCATATCGAACCGGGTTTAAAACCAGTGAACTGGTGTCTGGACTGTGGTTCAGCACTGGCTGAAGCTGAAGTTGAATATGAAGACAAAAAATCAGACGCGATTGATGTCGGTTTTACAGTGGTTGATCTGGCTGACTTATCTGCACGTTTAGGCGTTGAAGTTAAAGACTCAACTGACATCGTGATCTGGACGACAACACCTTGGACATTACCTGCCAACCAGGCCGTTGCCCTGCATGCTGAAATTGAATATCAATTGGTCAAAGCACGTGGTGAAGATAAAGAACCGCAAAACTTTATCTTGGCGAAAGATCTGGTTGAATCTGCTACTGAACGTTATGGCTTTAACACTGTTGAAGTGATTGCCGATTTTGCCGGCGCAAAACTTGAAAACCTGCAACTGCAACATCCATTAATCGCTGATCGTCAAGTACCGGTGATTTTGGGTGAACACGTCATTGCAACCAGTGGTACGGGTGCAGTACATACCGCGCCGGGCCACGGTGTGGACGACTATAAAGTCGGCCTGTTATACAATCTAAAAGTCGATAACCCAGTCGGTGGTAATGGTGTTTACCTGCCAACTTCACCTATTTTTGCCGGCGAACACATTTATAAAGCCAATCCAAAAATCATTGAAGCATTAAGTGAAGCGGGCAAACTTTGGGCGCATCACCCAATCAAGCATAGCTACCCACACTGTTGGCGTCATAAAACCCCGATTATCTTCCGTGCTACCCCACAATGGTTCATCAGCATGGATGCCAAAGGCTTACGCCAAGGTGCTTTGAATGCCATTGAAAATGACATCAGCTTCGTACCGGATTGGGGTAAAAACCGTATCCAGGCGATGATTGAAGGCCGTCCGGACTGGTGTATCTCGCGTCAACGTACCTGGGGCGTGCCAATTCCGTTCTTCGTGCATAAAGACACCAACGAATTGCATCCGCGTACCCCTGAACTGATCGAAGAAGTTGCGAAGCTGATCGAACAGGAAGGCATTGATGGCTGGTACAACCGTGAAGCGAAAGACTTCATCGGTGATGATGCTGAACACTACAATGCGGTACGCGATACGCTAGACGTGTGGTTCGACTCAGGTACAACGCACTACGCGGTATTACGTGAACGTGAAGAACTGCAAGACCCTGCTGATTTGTACCTTGAAGGTTCAGACCAGCACCGTGGCTGGTTCCAGTCTTCATTGTTGACTTCAATTGCGATTAACGAGCGCGCACCGTATAAAGGATTGTTGACTCATGGCTTCGTAGTCGATGAAAAAGGCCGCAAGATGTCTAAATCACTGGGTAACATCATTACCCCGCAAGACATCATTAAAGACATGGGTGCCGATGGTCTACGTTTCTGGATTGCATCTGCCGACTACCGTTATGAAATGACTGCCGGTAAAGAAATCTTTAGCCGTGCATCGGATGGTTACCGCCGTATCCGTAACACGCTACGTTTCTTGCTGGCCAACCTGAATGGCTTCCAGCCTGCAACGGATGCTTTGCCAGTCGATCAATTGATCGCGCTGGATCAATACATCCTGCAACGTGCTGCGGACGTACAAAAAACCATTCAGCAAGCGTATGAAGATATGAACTTCCATATCGTCACAAATGCCTTGACTAACTTCTGTATCAATGACTTGGGTGGTTTCTATCTCGACATCATCAAAGACCGTCAGTACACCACCAAAGCGGATTCACAAGCCCGTCATTCTGCACAAACTGCCTTGTATCACCTGGTACAAGCCTTTGTTCGCTGGATGGCACCGATCTTGAGCTTTACTGCTCAAGAAGCTTGGCCTTTAATTCCAGGTCAAAGCGAGAAATACGTGTTCACTGCCGAGTGGTATGACATTCCAGTCGCTTCAACAGCCAACCTGGTTTCAGAAGCTGACTGGCAGACTTTAATTAGCGTTAAATCTGCAGTCAACAAGCAAATTGAAGCAGCACGTAATGCCAAACTGATTGGTTCTAACCTGTCTGCCAAAGTTGAACTTTGGGCGAATGCTGAATTGAAAACGGTACTGGATCAGTTAGGTGACGAATTACGTTTTGTCCTGATCACCTCTCAAGTTACTGTAAATGCCTTTGATGCAGCGCAAGGTGAAGCCACTGATCTGGAAGGTTTACGCGTCAAAGTCTCTGCAGCCGATGGTGAGAAATGTGCACGCTGCTGGCATGTACTGCCTGATGTGAATACACATCATGAACATCCAGGCCTTTGTTCTCGCTGTATTATTAACCTTCCTACAGGTCAAGGCGAAGAGAGAAAGTATGCCTAATCCGCAAAATAAAAAGGGCTTATTCCAGTTCTACCCGCACAATCTGGTGTGGGTCGGATTATCCATTGTGGCAATTATTCTGGATCAATGGACCAAATGGTTTGCAACGACGCATCTGAATTATGCAGATCCGGTCCCTGTACTGCCCTTTTTAAACTGGACATTGCTACATAACTATGGCGCAGCCTTTAGTTTCCTGTCCGATGCCGGTGGATGGCAACGCTATTTCTTTACTTCACTGGCAGCATTAGTGTCTGTAATTTTTGTATTTTGGCTGATGCGTATGCCAAAAAAAATTGTGATTTTACCTATGGCGATTGCCCTGATTCTGGGTGGCGCCATCGGTAACCTGATTGACCGGGTAACCTTGGGTTATGTGGTCGATTTTATTCACGTTTACTACAATAACAGCCACTTTCCTGCTTTTAATATTGCCGATAGTGCCATTACCGTGGGGACTATCTTGCTCCTGATCGATACGTTTTTCCTGGAAAAACACCGTATTCAACGTGCGGAAGCGCAACAAAATGACTGATTTTATTAATCCAAATGAAGAAACCCGAATTGCAGAAGGCTCTAAAGTCGAGCTGCATTTTTCGGTCGCCATTGAAAATGGTGTGGAAATTGACAACACCCGTAGTCGTGAAACGCCTGTCAGCCTGGTAATGGGTGATGGCAGTTTATTGCCGGGTTTCGAAAAAGCCCTGTTTGGTCTACGTGCCGGGGACCGTCGTACCGTGAGTCTTCCACCAGAAGAAGCTTTTGGTCCATGGAATGCTGAAAACGTACAAAAGTTTGACACCGTTAAATTCGAACAGCCTCCTGTTGTGGGTCATATGATTGAATTTGAAGATAAAGCCAAGCAAAGTCTGTTTGGTGTGGTGAAATCAGTCGGTGAAGATATTACTGAAATTGATTTTAATCACCCGCTTGCCGGTAAAAACATTACCTTTGAAGTAGAAATCTTTAAAGTGACCCCGGCGGGTCAGCAAGGCGTTAAAATTATGTAAGGTTTCAGCCTTTTTCGTTTAAAAGCTCCCTCGGGAGCTTTTTTATTTTCTGCTTACAGCGATAGTTAAAGATACAAATCCTTAATATTCAATAAATAATATTCATAATAAGTTAAAGATGACAATTCAAAAAATCTAGGATCTATACATGAAAATATATATTGTCGTGGGTAGCGTGCGTGAAGGTCGGACTGCCATTAAAGTGGCACGTTGGGTCAAGCGCAGTATTGATCAGGCCAATTTGAGTACGGTTCAGGCAGAACTGGTTGATTTAAAAGAATGGAATCTGCCAATTTTTGCCGGCAGCCATCCTCCCTTGACCGGCATTTATGATCAACCCAAACAGCAGGACTGGGCAGACAAGGTTGCTTCGGGCGATGCCTTTATTTTTATCAGTCCTGAATATAATCATGGTTATAGCCCGGCGCTTAAAAATGCCCTCGATTACGTCGGTAAGGAATGGCAAGGTAAACCGGCTGCCTATATTGGCTATGGTGCAACCAATGGCTCCCGTTCCATCGACCAGATTCGCCAGGTCGGAACGCAACTTGGCTTAGTGGACAGTAATGCAGTGATTGAAATTCGCGATATTTTTTCACGTAATAAAACCGAAGAATTTGAACCGAATGAGTTTGATGAAAAAGCTTTAAAAAGTGTACTGGATAAACTGATTCAATACGTAAGCACTTGATACCTAGAAAATCGTTGTACGTTTAAGCTTACAAGAGTTGAAGATTATATCTACTTTTCACACATTATCTTTCACGATATATTTAACTCATACCGAGACAGGAAGTCTCTAAACTTACAACTAGAAAGATAAGTGATATAACAGCAGGATGCTGCAAGGTACGACAGGAGTTATACCTTAGAAAGAATATAAAAAACCTCGACAGGATGTCGGGGTTTTTTCTTTATGCATGATGCTGATCGGGCTGAGTATTTAGCGAAACCTTCAACTTAGACGATTAAAGTTTACATGCTATTGAAACTTCAAACTCTATAATCACAAGCATAGAAAAATGAGGAATCATTAGAATAACCCTCAGAATTATTCCAGCCATCCTCAACAAAATAATAAAATGGAACGCTCAAGACAAGCAGACCTTTTTTGATGCCATGTACCTAACGTGATGTCGTGTGACTACAATGACAGAAAGGTGATGTCACCCTTGTGGTTAATATCAGGATTGCCGATTGGGGCATGAATGGCAAACAAGGCAATCGTAAACTGATCTAGATTCAGGCCAATGTGTTTAATGCAGACGAGCATTACACAGTCTGATTCAATGCAATCAAATATATAACGATCATTGTAAAAGCCCCAGGTGAATAGCCACCAAAATTCTAGACACACCTAACCATCTTTTGATGGGCTTTTTCATAATCTAATGGAGAACGCTGACCATTGGAACCATGTCTGCGTTTTGAATTGTAGAACATCTCAATATATTCAAAGATATCCGATCTGGCTTCAGTTCTTGATGCATAGATTTTCTTCTTAATTCGTTCACGCTTTAATAGCTGAAAGAAGCTTTCTGCAACAGCATTGTCATGGCAATTCCCTCTACGACTCATACTACTTTCAAGATTATGATGCTTGAGAAATGTCTGCCATTCATGGCTGGTGTATTGGCTGCCTTGGTCAGAATGGATTAGGACTTTGTTCTTTGGGTTTCTTCGCCATAAAGCCATCAATAATGCATCTAAAACCAGGTCTGTAGTGATTCTGGATTTCATCGACCAGCCAACAACAAGACGTGAAAACAGGTCAATCACAACTGCGAGATATAGCCACCCTTCATGAGTACGGATATAGGTAATATCTGTCACCCATATTTGGTTGGGATAAGTTGGATTAAATTGGCGGTCTAAAGTGTTTGCGGCAACGATAGCTGGATTACCAGCGTGAGCTCTAGGTTTACGATAGCCACGCTGTGATTTGAGACCATTCGCCTTCATGAGCCGATGTACTCGATTAATCCCGCAACTTTCACCAACATCTTTTAAATCACAGTGAATCTTGCGATAGCCGTAGACTCCGCCAGATTCTAGCCAGAACTGTTTAATTAATCCCGAAAGCTGTTGCCGTTTCCTCGCAGTTTTACTGGTGGGTTGCTTTAACCATGCGTAATAACCACTGTGATGAACATCCAGAGCTGAACATAAACGACGGACAGGCCATATGTGCTGGTTATCCTGAATAAAGGCGTACCTCATTTGGACTGGCTTGCGAAGTACACAGCGGCCTTTTTTAAGATGTCCCGTTCTTCAGTGACCCTTTGCAGCTCTTTTTTTAACTTTGCCAATTCTGCACTTGGATCAGTAGATTCTGTTGTCTTGGGTTGCTGTGGATCATAACGTTTAATCCAGGCATATAAACTATGTGTGGTGGTTCCTAAACGTGCAGCAACTTCGGTCACACTATGACCTTTCTCAGTGACTTGTTTTACTGCTTCAATTTTGAATTCTTCAGGGTATCGTTTACCGCTCATAAGCACCTCGTTAATTAGCCATTTTATCTAACTAAAAGGTGTCTACAAAATTAGTGGCTATTCAAGGGGTTTTGAATTGTATAAGCCGTCTTATTTCGCCGTCATTTTCAGCAGTCTGGCATTGCTACTATCTTCCAGCACCCAAATTGAACCATCCGGGGCTTGCAGCAGATCACGGATACGCTGCTTCATATCCACGCGCTGTACTTCAGTCACAGGTTTCATCGCTGTATCTACCACTACAATGGTTTTGGAAGACAAGCCACCAATCAGGGCCTTATTTTTCCATGCCGGAAATTGGGAACCGTTATAAAAAATCAGGCTGGATGGGGAGATGACAGGTGTCCAGCTGATTTCAGGTGCTTTAAATTCAGGACGGGTATGATGGTCAGGAATATCTCTGCCATCATAATGATCGCCATTTGAAACCAGCGGATAGCCGTAATTTTCACCTTTAACAATCAGATTCAGTTCATCCCCGCCTTTCGGTCCCATTTCAACCACCCAAAGTTTCCCTTTAGGATCAAATGCTATACCTAAGGGATTTCTGTGGCCCAACGACCAGACCTGTTTTGCAATCTCGCCCTGACCGCTAAACGGATTATCTGAGGCAGGTGTGCCATCCTCATTTAAACGCAATATTTTGCCTAAATTGGATTGCATATTTTGCGCAGGATCAAACTTCTGGCGTTCACCCGAGCTAATCCATAACTTTCCATCAGAACCGAATAACAGCCGATGGGCATAATGTCCCTGTCCTGGTACTTTAGGAACTTGTTTCCAGATTGTTTTTAAATTTTTAACGTGTGGTTGCTGAACATTGGATAAATCCAGTTCACCACGAGCCACTACAGCCCCATAACCACCTTGTCCTGCTTCTACATAACTTAAGTAAATAATATGATTCTGTTCAAATTGCGGATGCAAGGCGATATCGCCCAAGCCACCTTGCCCACCATAGGCCACTTTAGGAATGCCTTTGACTTCAATTTTTTCTCTGGTTTGGGGATCAAATAACTGTAACTTTCCCTTTTTTTCAGTGACCAGTAAACGACCATCCTTCAGCCCTGTCATGGCCCAGGGTTCATTAAATTCTGCGATGCTGGTGAGTTTATACGTTTGATTGACTGAACCTGAAGAAGGTTTGGAAGATGTGGTTTCTGAAGCTGACTTGGATGCCAGACTTACAGCGTCAGTTTGTGCATTACAGGCTGTTAAACTTGATGTACTGATTAATATAGTTGTGATCAGCATACGCTGTCGGAATATTTTCATCGTTATTATCCTCTGCCATTCAAATCGCTCACCCGTTTTATTCTAAGTACAATATTGAAAATCACTATTTTTTATTGGTAACAAACTTTCATTTGGTCTGGTGGGCTGTGTAAGAGATAACGTACATAAAATGGTTCTATTGGCCTCTATCTGCCTCAAGATAAATTTCTTATTCTAAATTCATCAGGAAACAGGACGTTTCCCAAACAGAAAACAACAATAATAAAGTTTGAGCATCAGGACGTGAGGTACGACAGGAGTCATACCTAAGCAACCCATATAAAGAAGCCCTATCACAATGATGGGGCTTCTTTTTTATCAAGATAATCCTTTTAAGCTTTTAAGATAAGCTACGACTTCTTTATTGCCTGCCATTTCAGCAAGCTCTAAAGCCGTATAGGTACTGCGATGATCAACATCTGCACCTTTACTGATCAATAGTTTAACGACTTCTAAATGATCATTTTCAGCTGCTGCCTGTAAGGCGCTATAGCCTTCTTCATCAGCTGAGTTGACGTCCAGACCTTCTTGTAAAGCCTGCTCAATCTGGTCAATGTCACCAATAGATGCCCAGTACACAAGTTCAGGAAGATGCAGTTCGTCATCATCTTCAGGGATTGGGGAGAATGAGTTGATGTTCATAATAAGTGAATCCAATAAATTGTTTAAATTATAGCTTTTTAGCTGTTTCAGTTCCTTTTCCAGTTAACTGGTATGCAGCTGTGTAACGTGTCCGTCCTGGAACAGATTCTAACAATCCATTTTGTACAAGACCTTGTAAAATTCTTTTCATTTTGTTTTCTGACTTAATAAAACAAACTTCTCTTGCATGACGATTTGCAATTTCTTTGTTATTAAGCAAATAAATCAAAATAGATTCTTCTGGGCTTGCTAAAGGTTCGTGTTTTAAAATAACTTTTACATAATTTCCTTCTTGAATAATTTCCGGCATTTTCAGCTTTAAATTTCTCATTGATTCAAAAGCTGTATTTAAACCTTCACCAATATCTTTATTAGGTGGATTAGGAAATTTATTAATTAATCTAACGAGTCCAGGATTTCTGGCAAATCTTTCTGTCAAAATATTTTCAGGTGTGATGTGTGCTGGTAGTTTACCTGGGCTCCACACTTCTACTCTGTTATCAAAAATTCGGACATGAATATCTTCTGCTATTGAATAATCTCTATGAATCAGGGCATTAGTTATAATTTCATGTATAGCTTCTTGTGGATATTTTACTTGAACTAAACCGTCTGTAGTCTGTAATCGTACAGATTCAACAATTTTAACAGTTTCTGCTACAGCATTAAAAACTTGATTATAGACATTTCCATCTATTGTAATTGGTTGAAAATCAAGTGTCTCTCTTGTTCCCTCTTCTGATGAGGTTTTATATTTATAAATTTTTAATCCTGTTCTCTTAGGTAATACCGCTTGTGGCTCCTCTGCAAATAATAAAATAGATAAAACTGTCGGTTTACCATTTTGGATTACCATTTGTTTCTTTAACCATACTTCCGGTTCAGCATTCGGAATAACATTTAAAAGGAAATCAATAATTTCTTCCGAGTTAGTTACTACCTCAAGTGGGCAATTAACTAATTCAGTTTCAAATGAGATAATTCCTTTATCTCTTCTTAAACTTTGCAGTCTACCTTGATCGTCAATAGGAAGGCTTTGAGCCCCTCTTCTAATATAAACCTTACCATCACTAGCACTTTTTAAATCTCTAGATTTGTTAATAATAACTTTTAACACTAATCCTTTTTGTAATTCAGACTTTAAAAATTCATATTCAATATCAGTACCTAATGGAAACAAACTATCTAAAATTTGAATATGAGCATTTGCATGTTCAATATTTTCAAAACCTGACCATTCTCTAGGGTCGTCTTCAATACCTATATATAACTCACCACCTTCAGCATTTGCAAAAGCAGCTATAGCCTTAGTTAACTTTACGGGAGAAATTCGAATCGATTTAAAATCTAAAAAATGACCTTCACTTAACTCAAGAATTTTTTCAGCTTCTAAAGCTGAAATTTTTATAGTTTCTAACATGTTATCTCATATTTTTTAGATTACTTTTCATATTAAATAAATTTTATATTAAAAAAAAGCCCCCTTTCGGAGGCTTCTTTTTAAAACTTAAATTTTAAGCTTTAGACACTGCTGGTTCAGCAGAACCAATCTTCTCAGACTCATCATCATGCATAATCAATGCAACTGCAATCGCAGTAATTAGCACCGGTAAACCGACTGCAATGAAGTTGAAATGTGCAGGCAGGTTCATACCCAGTAAGCCACCAATCAGAATTGGCCCTACAATCGCCCCCATACGACCAATCGCAGACGACCAGCCAATACCGGTTGAACGTACCGCAAGTGGGTAGAACTGCGCGACATAACTATACAGCAACATTTGCGAACCAATCGACGCCGCACCCGCCAGGAACACCAAGATGTAAAGTAAGAATTGGTTAGACGCAAAGCCCATTGAGCTCATCACAACCGCACCCATCATACCGAGGACCATCAATACAGGTTTCAAGTGGAAACGGTCTGCAAGAATACCGCCACCCACAATACCGACAACCGCACCGACATTCATCACCATCATGAACATCAGGCTGTTATCCATCGAGTAACCTGCTGCCATCATCAGCTTTGGTAACCAGCTGCTCAAGGCATACATGGTCAGTAAGCAGGTGAAGAACGCAACCCAGAACAATAAGGTATTGGTTGCACGGCCACGACGGAACAGGCTCACTACGTTTGCCGCTTCAGGTACACTTTCCTGTGGCAAAGTAAATGTGGTTTGATCCGTAACCTTGGTATTTGGCGACAAGCGACGCACAATACGACGTGCTTCAGCCTGCTTGTTTTGCTTTACCATAAACGCTAAAGATTCAGGCAAGAATTTCCAGATTAAAGGCAGTAAAAATAAAGGAATACCTGCAATAAAGAACATGATTTGCCAACCAAAATCAGGCGTAAACCATGAACCTAATAATGCCGCCATCACACCACCAACCGCATAACCGCTAAACATGGTGGTCACAAGTGTGCTGCGCATTTTTTGTGGAGCATATTCAGAAGTCAGTGCCACCAGGTTCGGCATCACACCACCAATACCCAGACCGGCAAGGAAGCGTAACATACCAAATTCAGTTGGATTCGAGGCAAAACCACCAGCAAAGGTCAAACCACTGAATAAAACAATACAGATCATGATGACTTTCTTACGACCAATCTTGTCTGCCAAAGAACCAAAGATCATCGCACCAAACATCATGCCTGCAAGAGCTGTACTGGCAAGCATTCCCGCTTGAACGGCACTGAGGCCCCAGTCCTTCATTAATAGTGGTAAAGTTACACCATTAATTGCCAAATCATAACCATCAAATAAAATTACCAGTAAACACCAAGCAACTACATTGAAGTGAAAAGGCGTAAATTTCGCATTGTCGACTACAGAATTTATATCTACAGTTTCCATTGTCATCGTTCTCATCTCCCATGAGTACTTGTCCGTAACATTCTTTAAATATTCAGCTGAATATTTAATTCGACGCAATATACGCAAGCCGGATTTAACGCACAATAAGACTAATTGATATTCTTCTATGATCACTGAAATAACATTTATTTGATTGATATATCACATTATTATTAGAATAATTTATGATCATTTTTATAAGTAAATTGGGCTTTTCAGGCCTTCTAGCTCGATTATTTTTTTGATTGGTTTGATTTTGTACAAAAGATATGCAAAAGCCCCTTAATTCAAAGGGGCTTTTTTAACTGGATGGGTCAATTACGATAGTCTAAATTTTGGCGGTTTTTAATTTTTTCAGCACAATGCGACCAGGTTGTGGCTGACGAATCATTGAAATAGCGATCATGCCAATAATGCCTGGAATTGCAACCGCGATAAAGTTCCATTTATGTGGTAATTCCATACCAAGCAGCATACCAATCACGATTGGACCAACAATTGCACCGGTACGTCCCACAGCAGAAGCCCAACCAATACCAGTAGAACGTACTGCGACAGGATAGTATTGAGCAACAAAGCTATATAACAAGATACTTGTACCAATCGATGATGCACCTGCCAAGCTGACAAGTAAGTAAATAACAGGCTGTGGAGAATTAAAGCCTAAACCAACCAAAGACAGTACACCGACAATTAACATACCAATAAGAACAGGTTTAAAGTCAAAACGGTCTGCTAAAATACCACCACCAATCGTTCCGATCACTGCACCAATATTCAGTGCTAATAAGAACATTAAACTGCTACCTAAAGAATAACCTGCAGCCATCATCAGTTTTGGTAACCAACTTCCAAGTGCGTAAAGCATGAGTAAGCACATGAAGAAAGCAACCCAAAATAAGAATGTTCCTGTTGCACGGTTTTCTGAAAATAAAGCTTTTACTGATGCACTATGTGTCTGATCGCCTGTTGCTAGAACAAGTTCAGTATCTGCTCGTACGTCTGCAGTTGGCTCAACTCGTTTGATAAAACGACGTGCTTCATTCATTTTTTGCTCTTTAACCAGGAAAGTTAAAGACTCAGGTAAAAACTTCCAAAAAAGTGGCACAAAAAGTAATGGAATACCTGCAATGAAGAACATAATTTTCCAGCCAAAGCTTGGTGCAAACCATGAACCACATAATGCAGCCATAATACCGCCTACGGCATAACCACTAAACATTGCGGTTACAAGTGTACTTTTTAAACGTTTAGGCGCATATTCAGATGTTAAAGCAACCAGGTTTGGTAATACGCCACCAATCCCTAAACCTGCAATAAAACGTAAAATACCAAACTCTGTTGGATTCGTTGCAAATCCACCCAAAAATGTAAAACCACTAAATAAAGAGACGCAAATTAAAATAACTTTTTTACGACCAATTTTGTCTGCAAGCATACCAAACAGCATTGCTCCAAACATCATACCAGCTAGGGCTGTACTTGCCAGCATACCGGCTTGAACAGCACTCATGCCCCACTCTTGCATCAGCAGAGGCAGAACCACACCGTTAATTGCTAAATCATATCCATCAAATAGGACAATAAACAAACACCATAAGACAATGCTTAAGTGGAATTTAGTGAATTTTGCCTGATCAATCACATCATTCACACTAACCGTGTTTGCGACCATCTTCGTGTTTTCTGCCATTTTTACTCACCTCCTGTGAGTTGTTATTCGTTGTTTTCTGTACGAGACATGACATTAACTTCTTATTTATTCTTTTTAATGATTCTTATCACCATGTTTTCGCCACAACTTAGTTCAACACAGCTATTTTTGACTAAACACTCTACTAAAGTATTAAAAATGACCAAAATTCTAGACCCTTGAGTTTAGTTTTTAACCATTTTTAAATTGACAATGCTGAATTGGGGGCCAGGGAAAGTAAAATTGAATTGTTCTTTTTGAATCATTCTTCTTTTTAATAAGAATTCCCTGCATAAAAAAAGCCCCCTCATTTGAGGGGGCTTTTTAGGAATAATGAGCTGGCGATGACTTACTCTCACATGGGTAATCCCACACTACCATCAGCGCTAAGAGGTTTCACTTCTGAGTTCGGGAAGGGA
>NZ_WXXM01000010.1:0-136381 GCF_011319235.1 Acinetobacter sp. SA01 | reverse complement strand
GTCCTTTATAGTTAAAGTGTTTGTTTGCACTCATATTTTAACTATTTAGACTCAGGTTTTTTTATTTAAAGCAAACTATGGGACAGTAGTGACTATTAAGTCCTCTTTTTTATAGGCTTAGACTGTAAAAATTATTTAGATGCTTTATACAGGCGGTCACCTTCATCGAAACGGGTGGTGACTTCAGCAGAAGGGGCTTTACCCAGCAGGCTGACCACGACAATGGCAATGATTGAAGCAATGAAGCCGGGAATAATTTCATAAACACCGGTATTGCCCAACAGGTTTTTCCATAGAATGACCACCACCGCTCCGACCAGCATACCTGCAAGTGCGCCATTTAAAGTCATACGACGCCAGAACAAAGACAGAATAATCAGTGGACCAAAGGCTGCACCAAAACCTGCCCAGGCATAAGCCACCAAACCTAAAACCTTGGATTCAGGGTTTCCAGCCATCCAGATGGCAAGCAGGGCGATCAGTAACACCATCAGACGTCCCACCCAAACCAGTTCTTTTTGTGTGGCATTTTTATGCAAGAAGGATTTGTAAAAGTCTTCGGTCAAGGTACTGGAGCAGACCAGTAACTGACAACTCAGGGTACTCATCACCGCGGCTAAAATGGCAGCCAGTACAATACCTGCAATCCACGGATTAAACAGAATCTTGGTCAGTTCCATAAATACAGTTTCAGGATTAGCCGTCACAGCACCAGCCAGTTCCGGATGCTGCTGGAAGTAGGCAATCCCAAAGAAGCCTGCTGCCACCGCACCACCTAGACATAACGTCATCCAGGTCATACCGATACGGCGTGCATTGGGAATGGATTTCACCGAATCTGCTGCCATAAAACGCACCAGAATATGTGGTTGACCAAAGTAGCCTAAGCCCCAGGCAAGTAAGGACATAATCTCCACAAAGCTTAGATCACCCATGATATCCATCGCTTGTGGACGTGCAGCTTCAAGTGCCAGGGTCATTTGAGACAGGTCCGAGAAGCTCAGAATGGTCACAATAGGGGTGAGTAACAGAGCAAAAATCATCAATGACGCTTGAATGGTGTCGGTCCAGCTGACCGCGAGGAAGCCACCGATAAATACATAACTGATGGTGGCAATGGCACTGATCCATAGTGCCGTGCTATAGGACAGGTCAAACATATTTTCAAACAGGCGCGCACCAGCCACCATGCCGGAAGCACAATAAATGGCAAAGAAAATCAGAATAATGAAAGCCGATGCCACACGTAAAATTTTCTTCTGGTCATTAAAGCGGTTGGAAAAATAGTCTGGCAAGGTCAGGGCATTGTGCTGTACTTCGGTGTGTACACGTAAACGTCCAGCAACCAGCAGCCAGTTGAGCCATGCACCAATAATCAGGCCAATTGCAATCCACATTTCAGATAAACCTGAAAGATAAATTGCACCCGGCAAGCCCATCAGCAGCCAGCCACTCATATCTGAAGCACCGGCAGAGAGCGCCGTCACGAAACTACCTAAACGACGACCTCCGAGAATGTAATCAGAAAAATTGGCTGTGGCGCGATAAGCTAGAAGGCCAATCGCGATCATGGCGACAATATAAAAAAGAAAGGTAATTAAGGTCGGATTCAGGGAGTTCATACGGTATCCAGTTACACGGTGGACAGTAGATCGAAACACAGGCTTTTAAAGAACAAGCACAAATCATTTCAAAAAAATAACGCGAAATTTAACCATAGATTAAAAAAAATTGCTGAGTTTTTCTTGGCTGAAATAAAAATAGACAGCTTTTGCTGTCTATTTTTTAATATAAAAGAGTAGCTTACTGATTGCGTCCCATTACGCCACGGATGGTGTTCAGGATGTCTGCAGGTAACACCACAGTTTTGGCATTATTGGATTTCGACATGTCCTGCATGGCTTTGACATACTGTTCACCAAGCAAATAAGCCACCGGAATTTCCTTATCTCCTACGGCTGAACTCACCATTTCAATGGCACGTTGCGAAGACTCAGCCAACACCACTTGCGCTTCTGCATCACGGCGTGAAGCTTCCAGGCGGCCATCGGCTTCCAAAATTGCTGCCTGTTTTTCACCATCTGCCTTGGTCACGGTAGCACGACGCTGACGCTCGGCAGCCGCTTGAGCTTCCATGGCCGCCTGCATAGTGGCTGAAGGTTGGATATCCTGAATTTCCACGGTTTTCAGGGTAATGCCCCAATCGGAAATATCATCGGAAATGGCGGCTTTCAGTTTGGCTTTAATGTGATCACGTGAGGATAGCGCATCATCCAGATCCATTTCACCGACAATTGAACGCAGTGAAGTTTGCACTAGGTTCTGAATGGCCCAAGTATAGTTTTCAATGCCGTAAACTGCTTTTTCTGGGGTAGTGATATTAATGTACGCTACTGCATTCATCAGCAGCACCGCATTGTCACGGGTAATGACTTCCTGTGAAGGAATATCTAGCACGATATCTTTGGTGGTGACTTTATAAGCCACTTCATCAATATACGGAATGACAAAACTGAGTCCCGGTCCCAAAGTGGTATGGTATTTACCCAGACGTTGCACGATCCATTTATAACCCTGCGGGACAATGCGCACCCCTTTAAAAATAGTCACGCCGGCAAAAACCAGCAGTGCTAAAACAATAATTGTTCCACCAGACATGTTATTTCCTCACTTATATATTTTCGTTATTGGGATGGTGTGGTTTAACCACCAGATCATTGCCGAGAATATCGACCACGCGAACCCGATCACCCACTTCTACCGGAGACAGAGTCCGACAGTTCCACTCATCTGCCCCCAAAACCGGCATGGGAAAACGCACCGTAATCAGGTCATGCTGCATATGAGTCTGAATGACCATGCCCACCTGACCAATAGTCGCTTCACGAGATAATCCGGCTTTGGTTTTATCAATAGAAAGTGGTTTGATAAATTTGAACCACAGCAAGGTGCATAGCACGGACAAAATAATCCAGGTGACAATCTGGGTGGTGAAGCCCATCATTGGGAACATCCAGAATAAAACACCGACCATGATGGCTGCGATGCCAAACCATAGTGCAGCAAAAGCGGGGATTACCAATTCAGAAAGCATCAGTAATACCCCGAGTACAAACCAATGCCAAGGTTCGAATGCAAATTCCATACATCTACTCGTGTATTGTCAAAATAAAGAGAGACCATGAGGCCTCCATATCAATTTAGCAGATGAATAAGTCTTTGAATATTAAAAAAGCATATTTTTTAGATTCTGGATTTTGGCGCGGGTTTAAAGGCTGCGGATGATTTTTTAAAGTCGCTGATTGCCTTTTTAATGGCAATGATTTTCAGCTGGGTCGCTTTTTCGCCTTCCAGAATGGATGCATTGCTGGCTTTTAAATCTAGCGTGCCTAAATGTCCTACTTTAGGCTGAATGATCACATTCGCCTGATTCAGTTCTTCATGAATGCTTTGTTGACCCATAATATTGATGGTCTGGTCCAGTAGGCCCCACATATTCATCGGTTGATTGCCACTCGGTCGTGCAGAAATGTCGACGGCAATAACAATATCTGCACCCATCGCTTTCGCTGTTTTCACCGGAATCGGGCTGACCAGCCCCCCATCGACATACTGTTTCCCACCGATGGTAGCGGGAACAAAGACATTGGGGATACTGCAGGAAGCACGCACCGCCTGACCGGCATTGCCTTTAATAAATTCAGCTTTAGTGCCGGTGTCCAGACGGGTCGCAACAGCCGCAAAGCGAATCGGGAATTGCTCAATCGGTTTGTTGGCAATATGCTGGTTGACATAATTCTGCAATTTTTGACCTTGCACCACACCTTGACTGTTCAGGGTTAAATCACGGATATCCGATTCTTTTAAAGTCAGTGCAATTTGTTGTAGTTGATAGGGCGTTTTACCACTGGCATAAATACTGCCGACAAAACTTCCCGCACTGGTCCCGGTGACGATTTTCGGTTTAATGCCATGCGATTCTAAAACTTTCAGCACCCCAATATGGGCAAATCCTTTAGCTCCACCACCACCGAGCGCAATGGCAATGACAGGTTCACGGGCCTTGATGGTTGTGGTTTGCGGTGGTTTTTTGGTGGTTTTGTCACAGCCAATCAGTCCAAGCCCTAGTAGAGCAATGAAAGAATATTGCACAAGCTTCATGGTTGAATTTGTATACCAATGAGATGAAAATTTGCGCACATGACAGCAGATAATTGCTATTTTGACTAGCTGTTTTTTATACGATTTTGTAACGGTTTGGCTAACCAGTCCGGATTTTTGGCTGAAAATTTGCCGGTATAGTGATCCAAAATCTGTTCTACATCCTGCGCGTAATTTCCCGTTGGCTGAAACACGCCCAGACAGTGTATCGCCTTGTTTTTATAATCCAGTGAAAACATCACAATCGGGATATGGGCACCCACGGCAATGCGGTAAAAACCACTTCTAAACGATTCAGCCTGTTTGCGTGTTCCTTCCGGTGCCATACCGACCCAGATCTGCTGTTGCGTATTAATAAAGTCGATAATTTGCTGAGTTGTACCCTGTTGGATACTGCGATTGACCGGAATCACCCCAATCCATTCAAGTATGGGTTTCAGCGGTGTGTTAAATAAGGTGTGTTTGCCAAAAACCGTGATCTTGATGCCCAGTCCAAGCAGTGCGGCAAAACCGTGCCAGGCATCGATATTCGAGGTATGTGGAGAAATAATGGCGACCGCTTTCGGTAGGTTGGGAAAATCACCCTCAAAACTCCAGCCTTGAGCAAGAAATAATTTTTTGAAAATATTTCGGCTTAAGTGACCACTACGGGCAGGCACCTGATCGGGCAAGGTCGGAAAGTGTTGAGTCATGGTGTTTGATTGCACTCCCGGGTAAATTTATCGGCTTTTAAACATGTTAAGCTTTTGTAAAATAAGATTCATTGGCAAAATATCAACTGTCATTCAGCTTGCCTGATTAAAATAGTCAATCCGGTTTTGACCCTAAGGGCCCACTATGCCGAGTACACGTAACATCTATCTCTTGTTGTTCTCTTTATATTGGGCCCAAGGTTTACCGGTTGGTTTTATGACCCATGCCTTACCCGTTATTTTACGTGCCCAAGGGGTATCGCTGGCACAGATTGGCGGTTTTGGCTTATTGATGTTGCCCTGGTCAATCAAAATTTTTTGGGCACCATGGGTTGACCGTTTTGGCCATTCAGCATTTGGACATTACCGTAGCTGGATTGTTCCGACCCAGTTATTGAGTGTGGTGGTATTGACTGGCTTATCTTTTCTGCCGATTCAGGCTTTAAACCAGTCTGAATACTTGCTGGCTTTTTTTGTGGCTTTACTGAGCATGAATCTGGTCGGTGCAACCCAGGATATTGCCACCGATGGTCTGGCGGTCAATATGCTGAACAGTCAGCAGCAACATTGGGGTAATACCTTTCAGGTCATTGGCTCACGACTAGGCTTTATTGTCGGTGGAGGGGCTATTTTATGGGCACTGGACTGGCTGGATTGGCAAAGCACATTTTTAATCTTGGCGGGACTGGTGTTGTTGAATACTTTACCGATTTTATGGCTGAGAGAACCGCAACAATTAAAGCATATGCCGTCCAGTACCGAAGCAGGAACATTTCGCTGGCAAAAAATAAAAGATTATCTGGCTTATTTTTATCGAGAGCAAAATCTTGTTGCATGGTTAGCGGTGCTCATCACCTTTAAAATTGCCGATGGTTTAGCTGGACCTTTGCTGAAACCCTTAATGGTGGATTTAGGACTGACATTTTCCCAAATTGGCATTTATGTGACCATGCTTGGCGCTGTGGCTGCACTCATCGGTGCAGGGCTTGCAGGGTTCAGCCTGAAGTATGTGTCCCGTGAGCATGCTTTACTCGGTTTTTCTATTTTGAAAATTTTCACTTTGGCTGCCTATGCATGGCTAGCTGTTCAATATGAGGCACAACGCTCTATTGATGTCTGGATCATTTATCTGATCAATGCCGCTGAAGACATGATTTCTGCCATGCTGTTGGTGGTGATGCTGACTCTTGTCATGCAATACAGCCGCAAACATTTAGCAGGAACAGATTTCACTTTCCAGGTGGCGTTGATGGCAACCGTGAGCGGAGGGCTGTATAGCCTAAGTGGGATTTTAGGTGATTTCTTGGGTTATGCGAGTTATTTAAGCTTGATTACCGTGTTGGCATTGCTCTGTATTGTCCCGATTCTGAGATGGAAAAACAGTTTGCTCTAAACCCTAAAAGCTTTTTAATTCAATTCAATATACATTTAATATCTAAGGATTAAATAAGATAACTAAATAAAAATTAAATCATTTTTTTAAATATTTCTGAATTGTAACATCTGTTACAGAATAACTTAGGGGTATTTATAGATGAAAACTAAATTAGCAGCAGCGATTGCATTAAGCCTACTGGCAGCACCAACTTTTGCAGCGCCAACTCTTTATGGGGAAATTGATGCAAGTATCGATTACTTGCCAGAAGACAATGCCAATACTTCAGATAAAGATGTAGTAGAAGTCAGTTCTAATAGCTCTTTCATTGGTTTAAAGGGTGAAGAAAAACTGAACGATCGTCTAAATGCAGTTTATGCGATTGAATGGGGGCTCAGCGCAGATGGAGATAGTACAGACTGGACTACGCGTAACCGTTTTGTCGGTTTAAAAGATGCTCAGCTCGGTACTTTAAAAGTGGGTGCACATGACACGCCATTGAAGCAACTCTCAAGTCCAGTTGATACATTTAACAACTACGTTGCTAACAAAGCAGATGTAAACGGTATTTTCACTGGCGAAGCCCGTATATCGAATGCAGTCATTTATGAATCTCCAGCAATTAAATTGCCTACAGGTGCCATTAAAGTGAATGCGTTGTTGGCCTCTGGTGAAGATTCAGGCATTGCAAAAGGTAATGGCTCATCTAAAACTGCTGGTCGTGGTTTAGGCGATGCATGGTCTGCATCTGTAGTCTATGACAGCCCGGTGGTTGTGGCGGGTATTGCTTATGATAAAGCGATTCCAAGTAATTTTGCAGGACGTGGTTTTGTCAATGCATCTGCTCCCGAAGTAACTGCTGGTGCTGCAGGCAGTGCGTTTGCCTCAGCAAATACACTACGTGCCATTGGTCGTGTAAACATCGATGGTGGTTTGGCATTAAAAGCACTTTATCAGACTTCTGAAGTAGAAGATGCAGCCGGAAATGAACTACCAGCAGCAGATATCGACGATTCACAAGGCTGGTTGTTGGGCGCAGAATATAATCTTCCAACTGCGAAGGCCTGGACGGTAAAAGCACAATATAGCCAAAATACCACCAGCTTTAAATCAGCAAAATCAGACTTTGATGCGCAACAAATTTTTGTCGGTGCAGATTATGCATTTAATAAACAGGTGAAAGCTTATGGTTATGCTGGTTATCTGACTCTTGAACAAGGTTCGAATGAAACTAAACAACCTGTAGTCGGTACAGGATTAGAATATAAGTTCTAATCTGTCCATTGTTTTTTCTAAAAGGCGATGTTTTACATCGCCTTTTTTATTACTGTTTCTTATATTAAGTGAATTTTAAGTTTGGTATTCTACATTAAGACAACAGTAGAAAGATTAACCAACAGTCATGTCAAATATCATCAGTCCTATACGCGATAAAATAAAGCCCATTTCGTTAAGCCTGTTTAATTTATTGCTGGCAATATGGTTGGGCTTGGTACTGAATTTTGCCTTTTTTCAAAAAATACAAAGTTTGACCCCTTATCAGGGCAGCAAAGCCTATTTATTTTTAATCGCGACCGTATTGGTGATCGTGGCGGCCTATAACCTGATTTTTCAGCTGCTGCAATGGCGCTGGAATGCAAAAATACTGGCTTCAATTTTTTTAGTGATTGGGGGCTTTACAGCCTATTTTGTCAATAGTTTGGGCGTGGTGATTTCACCTGAACAAGTTCAGAATATGATGCAAACCGATGCCCGTGAAGTCCGCGGATTGATGTCCTTACGCTTTGGGCTTTGGACGCTGGTATTTGTCATTTTCCCACTCATTCTTGTGGCGCTCGTTCGGATCAAGCCTGAAGCATTTTTACCTAAACTTGGCAAAAAAATGTTAAGCAGTATCGCTTCATTGTTATTGGTTGGCGCCTTGCTGTTTACCTTTTATGTAGATTATGCTGCGATTTTCCGGGAACATCGTGATTTGAAAGGCATGATTTCTCCACAAAATGCCATCGCATCGACCTTATCGTATTACCGTAAATCTGCACCTAAGCAGAATTTACCTTTAGTTCGTTATGGTGAAGATGCTCATTTGCTTCAGCCAGTCAATAAGCAGGCTAAACCTAAGCTTATGGTGTTGGTAGTAGGTGAAACAGCCCGTGCAGAAAGTTTTTCATTGAATGGCTATGCCAAAAATACCAATCCTGAACTCTCTAAACTGGACATTATCAATTTTAGTCAGGTGAGTTCATGTGGTACTGCAACCGCTGTATCCGTACCTTGCATGTTCTCCGGCATGCCTCGAAAAGATTATGACGAACAGCTGGCCAGTCACCGTGAAGGATTACTCGATATTGCACAGCGTGCAGGTTATAAAGTGACCTGGATGGATAATAACTCGGGTTGTAAAGGTGCCTGTAACCGGGTTGAACAGTATCAGATTCCGCAACAGCTCAAAGATAAATGGTGTGCCAAAAATGGCGACTGCTATGATGAAATTTTGGTGGATAGCTTAAAAACTTATCTGGCTACAATTCCTGAAACCGACAAGACTCCACGTTTAATTGTATTACATCAGATGGGTAGTCACGGACCTGCTTATTATCAGCGTTCCAAAGCACCCTTCCAGCCTTTTAAACCAAGTTGCGATAGCAATGCAATTCAAGGTTGCAGCCGTACAGAACTGTTGAATAGTTATGATAATTCAATTGTATATACTGACCATGTTTTAAGTTCACTCATTCAGGTGTTAAAAGGCAACAGCACTTATCAAAGCGGATTCTGGTATCTGTCTGATCATGGTGAATCGACAGGAGAACATGGTTTATATTTACATGGCTCACCTTATGCGATTGCACCTAGCCAACAAACCCATGTTCCAATGTTGATGTGGTTTTCTCCTGAATGGACTGCACAAAATTCTGCGCAAATCACTTGCTTAGCCCAGCAAAAAAGCAAACAATTAAGTCAGGATAATCTGTTCCCAAGTCTGTTAAGTTTGCTGGATGTCAAAACCCAAACCATTGATGAAAAAAACAATATGTTGCAGAACTGTCAGTCAAAACAGAAAGTATGAGTTTAAAATATGGCTAAAATATTGATCATTGAAGATGATTTCATGATTGCTGAATCTAGCATCACTTTGCTGAAATATCAGCAATTTGATGTGGAATGGGTCAATAATGGCATTGACGGTTTAAAGAAACTCATACAGGAAAAGTTTGATATCGTCCTACTCGATCTAGGCTTGCCGATGATGGACGGGATGCAGGTATTGAAACAGATTCGCCAGCAGTGGCCGGCTTTACCTGTGCTGATTATTTCAGCACGGGATCAACTGCAAAACCGGGTGGATGGATTGAACAGTGGGGCAGATGACTATCTGGTCAAACCCTATGAATTTGATGAACTGTTGGCACGCATCCATGCTCTATTACGTCGTAGCGGGGTAGAATCTGCGCTTCAGGACAGCCCGCAAATTTTAAGTTATGGCGAACTCACGCTGGATGTTGAACAGCATATTGCCAAGTTTAAGGGGCAATATATTGACCTGTCCAATCGTGAATGGGCGATTTTGATTCCCTTGGTGAGTCATCCCAACAAGATATTTTCTAAAGCCAATTTAGAAGATAAATTGTATGATCTGGATAGCGAAGTAAGCAGCAATACCATTGAAGTGTATGTGCATCACTTACGCGCCAAACTCGGCAAAGATTTTATTTGCACCATTCGTGGTTTAGGTTATCGACTGGGACAATTATAAATTCAGACAACGATAAAATCAGCTAGAAGGTCAGCCACTGGTGCAGTCACAGTATTCATTAAAAAAACGCCTGATTATTTATGTTTCTGTTTTTAGTATTGCCTTGGGCTGCTTGCTGATTTTTTCTGCTTACCGTATTGCCCTGCAAGAAATTAATGAAGTGTTAGATGCCCAGATGCAGAATCTGGCAGAACGCGTCGCGCAGCATGATCCTGAACCGGTGCAAAGCAAGTTTGATCAAGCCAGGCATTATCACGAAGAAGACCTGTTTGTCGATGTCTGGTCTTATGCAAATGAAAAACATAAAAGCCATGCCATGAATTTATTGGTTCATCCTGTGAAAAAAGCAGGATTTTATACCCATAAAACCGCACAAGGGGTTTGGCATACTTACATCCTGCCTTTAGAACATTATCAGATTCAGGTGAGCCAGCAACAATCGACACGGCAACATCTAGCCTTGGAACTTGCCGGCAGTATGTTTATTCCTTATTTACTGTTTATGCCTTTTGTGATTTGGGGACTGAGCTGGATTATTAGCCGCAGCCTGCAGCCTTTGGATGATTTTAAAGCGGAATTGGCACAGCGTGATTCGGAGGAATTAAGTGCCATTCAATCAAATAATTATCCGCTTGAAATTGTGCCGACCATTACCGAAATGAATCATTTGTTTGAGCGGATTTCCTCTGCACAGCAGGAGCAGCGGCAGTTTATTGCCGATGCAGCACATGAGCTTCGCACGCCTATCACTGCATTGAATTTACAGATGCAGATTCTGTTAAAACAGTTTCCCGATGCTCAGGAGCTACAGAATTTAAGTAAAGGATTAATCCGGATTCAGCATTTGGTCAGCCAATTGCTCAGTCTGGCAAAACAGGATGCTTCAATTCTGGAGGTCGAAACCAAACAGCAGTTTTTACTGAATCAGGTCGCGGTGAACTGTGTAGAACAGCTCGTTCATCTGGCCATGCAGAAAGAAATTGACTTGGGTATGGAGCGTCAGGAAGATGTGCTGCTGTATTGTCAGGAATCAGCAGTACATTCCATTATTTATAACCTGATTGATAACGCGATTAAATACACGCCCAATCAGGGAGTGATTAATGTGTCTGTATTTGAACAGGCAGGTTTTGCCATGATTCAGGTCGAAGATAGTGGACCTGGAATTTCCCCCGAACTGTATGAAAAAATTCTTAAGCGCTTTTATCGTATCCATCATCATCTGGAAATAGGCAGTGGTTTGGGACTATCTATTGTAGATAAAGCCACAGAAAGGCTCGGCGGCAAGATTTCTTTTTCCAAGAGTGCCAGCTTAGGTGGCTTGCAGGTCAATGTGCAATTGCCACTCTAGCCGATCACTTCTCTTAGATGATGGGTTCTAGCAGATAGGTGTGAGCAGTTAAACTGTCTCTGCTGCTTTATCCATGCTTTGGCTTGGTGCAAATCTTTTATGATTGAGTAGATAAAAACTCACGTTGACGAGCCAGATAATCCATGCGGTCCATAAATTATGACTGAGAAAATGTGCTCCGCGCATCATTTGCGCCCAGCCCATCGCGAAACCTAAAATAAGCCCCGAGACCAGAAAAAAGTAGGCACGCTTTTTATTGGAAAGTCTGAATACAAAAAAACCAGCCATCAGTGCAAAGCCGGTAGATGCATGTCCCCCCGGGAAACAGTGTCCTTTGGTGGCAGAAAAATCCCAGAAAAAACCTTGATGGGTCGGAATGGTGATATTCCAGGGGCAGGCATGGGCAGACTGTGATTTCAACAAGCCAATAATCGAGGTGGAAAGGAGGACCAACCCAAAGAAATAACCATAGGTCCAGCGTAAAGCTTTAACTTTTTCAAACTTGAACGATGCCAGCCAGATCAAAAAAAAGCCGGCATATACCGCAATAATCAGATTTTTGACATAGCGATGGTTCAGTTCAGCTAAATACCAATTGTCACGTAACAGGAATTTCCCGGATTCACTGACCCAGGGATGAATCAGCGCCAGATCAAGTGCCCCCCCAATCGGGAAACAAACTAAAAGCAGGCAAAAACTGATAATGAGAAAACAGCCCTGATAGAGCATGAAGCGTTGCTTATCGTGCATAGTAAAGATCAATTGATTTTAGTGCTGCGATTACAGCAATAAAAACTTAATCCAGACTTAAGCGAGCTTGAATCGGTGGGGAAAATCGTCGTAAAAGTATCGTGTTAAGTATGATGTTGTGTTAAATGCTGATAAGCATATCCAGGAAAGAGCATAACCGGATAAAGCTTTAATGCTACATTAACGGCAAGATTGCTATAGGTATTCAAATGAAGATTCGTGCTGTTCTATTCGACCTGGATAATACCTTAACCCATCGTGATCAAAGTATTCTGGCGTATAGTCAATATCTGGTACAAGTCTATCAACGTCAGTTACCGCATGATGCAATTGGGAAAATTCAGGCGATTATCCGTCGCATTGATAATGGTGGCTACCCGAAAAAAGAATTGCTTACCCATCCCAGCATTGCTGCATCTGTAGCTTATGCCTTGCAGCAGGAATTAACCTGGAAAAGCATGCCACATTTGGATGAACTTACCCAATTCTGGTTTCAACAATTTGGCTTATCCGCAGTGGCCATGCAGGGTGCCAGTCAGCTCTTAACCGAGTTAAAACAGGACGGTTATCAGCTGGCGGTCATTTCAAATGGTGGACATGCGACCCGACTCACCATTTTACAGGGTTTGGGTTTTAGTCATTATTTTGATGAAATTGTCAGTTCTGAACTGGTCGGCATCAGTAAACCGAATCCGGAAATTTTTCTCTATACCAGCCAGAGATTGGGCGTTGCACCAGAACATTGCCTTTTTGTCGGTGATCATCCCGTCAATGATGTACAAGGGGCAATGGATGCAGGTATGCAGGCGCTATGGCTACAGGGATTTCATGAAACTAAACAACCTCAGCCCATAAATAGCATTCAATCTCTGGCTGAAATTAAGCAGTTTTTATGATGTTGATGATATTTAAAATTAGATTTTCTAAATCACCACGGCCTCATATTTAAGTGATTTCATTTTGATACCTCTGCGTAGGCAATGTCTCTACTTTTGAAAGGTCAAAAGTAGCCAAAAACCTTTTGTTTCCCATACACGACATCCTTGTCGTGATGAGAAACGTTGTGGCATCCATGCCACATTCATGAATCAAATACCTACTAAAATCTATTTTAACTTTGCATTACGAACAATTTGTAGTCATTGAAAATGATTTATGAAAGAAGTCTATTCAATAAGGAAAAACTGTTTAAGACAGTTAAATCTAAGAAATAAAAAGCGACTCTTTTGAGTCGCTCTGAAAATTGAAATGTCGTTTAGATAGTCAGTTTAAAGCATCAGCTTTAAAAAATGGTTTCTTCCGAATTGGCTGAAATTTTATGAATAGACAAATCGGCACCACGGAATTCATCTTCCTGCGATAAACGAATGCCCATAATCAGTTTAAGTATGCCGTAAACGAAAAAGCCGCCAGCCAGTGCAATCGAGATGGCCAGTAAAGTACCAATGAGTTGAGAGAGGATTGAAACACCGCCCAAACCGCCGAGCCATTGCTGTCCGAAAATTCCTACGGCTAAACCGCCAAAGCTGCCGCATACGCCGTGTAATGGCCAAACACCGAGTACATCATCCACTTTAAGTTTGTTTTGGGTATAAGTGAACAGTTTGACAAAAATGACCCCAGCCACCATGCCAATGATTAATGCACCTACGGGGTGAACCACATCCGAACCTGCACAGATGGCAACCAGACCAGCCAAAGGACCGTTGTGCAGGAAGCCCGGGTCATTTTTGCCGATGAAGTTGGCTGCAATGGTACCACCAACCATGGCCATCAGTGAGTTAATGGCAACCAGTCCAGAAATGGCATCCAGACGTTGTGCACTCATCACGTTAAAACCAAACCAGCCGACAATTAGAATCCATGAACCAAGTGCCAGAAATGGAATGGAAGAAGGGGGATGTGCACTGACACGACCATCTTTTTTATAACGGCCATGACGTGCGCCCAGTAAAATGACCGCTGCGAGTGCAATCCAGCCACCCATAGCATGCACCACGACTGAACCGGCAAAATCATGGAAAGCTGCACCAAAAGTTTTTGCTAACCAGCCTTGTAATCCTAAATTGCCGTTCCAGGCAATACCTTCAAAGAAAGGGTAAACCAGTGCCACCAATAATAATGTGGCAATTGCTTGAGAACGCATTTTGGCCCGTTCTGCAATACCTCCAGAAATAATGGCAGGAATGGCGGCAGCAAAGGTCAGCAGAAAGAAGCAGCGCATCAGGTTGTAGCCATGATCTGTGGCTAAGGTTGTACCGATATGAAAAAAGTGTTGTCCATAAGCAATATAGTAGCCGACAAAAAAGTAGGCGATTGCAGAAATGGAGAAATCTGTCAAAATTTTACTTAGGGCATTGACCTGATTTTTATGTCGTACTGTGCCCAGTTCCAGGAATGCAAAACCTGCATGCATGGCTAAAACTAAAACTGCACCAAGAAGGAGAAAGAGTAAATCTGTATTTTGCATTTTATGGCTCCATTTTAGTGCTTAAAATCACAAAAAGAAGATCAGTATAACCATGAGATTATTTTCGTGAAGATGGTCGAAATGGGGAAATTTTGATTAAGGCTGAGAAAAAGACCACAAGACTCGATATAAAGCAATCACTTGCTGAAGTATGAATGATTTGCGTTATTATGGTGCAATATTGTTTAATTTAAATTATAAATAAATATATGAAAATTGAATAAAATTTAACTTTTTTAAAGAAGTTGGTTTTATATATTTTTTATAGCACTGAATAGTAGCAAGTTTAGCCCGATAAAAATGTAAACGGGTTTCTTGCTCAGCATAAAGAAAAAAAGAAAAATATATTTAAAGAGATTCTAATTTGGTTCAGTTTTAGAAATTGAGCACAAAAAACCAAGCCAAAAACTCTGGACTTGGTTAAAGTACTCACTCTTTTAGTGCAAAATTTTATTTAGGAACTGCTGCGCGCGCTCACCTCGTTGGGTGTTAAAGAATTCATCTTTGCTGCAGTCTTCCACAATTTTTCCCTGATCCATAAAAATCACCCGGTTGGCCACCTGGCGGGCGAAGCCCATTTCATGGGTCACACACATCATGGTCATGCCTTCTTTGGCGAGTTCGACCATCACGTCCAGCACTTCATTGATCATTTCCGGATCGAGTGCCGAAGTGGGTTCATCAAACAGCATCGCAATCGGGTCCATGCTTAAGGCACGGGCAATGGCCACACGTTGCTGCTGACCACCAGACAGTTGTGCCGGGAACTTGTTGGCGTGAGCACTGAGTCCGACCCGCTCCAAATAGGCCAGGCCTTTTTTCTTGGCTTCAGCTTCAGAACGGCCCAATACTTTAATTTGGGCAATGGTCAAATTTTCGGTAATGCTTAAATGCGGGAACAGTTCAAAATGCTGAAACACCATACCCACACGGCTGCGCAGTTTGGTCAGGTCAGTTTTGGGGTCCTTGATGGAAATACCATCCACAATAATATTGCCTTGCTGAAAGGGTTCCAGACCATTCACAGTTTTAATCAGGGTCGATTTACCGGAACCAGAAGGTCCACAGACCACCACCACTTCTCCTTGGTGAATCTGGGTGGTGCAGTCAGTCAGTACCTGAAAATCTTTGTACCATTTACTGACATTTTGCAGATCAATCATCACTTTACCATCAGTCATACAGTTAACTTCCTTTGTAATTTTTTAACGGCATAGGTCGCGATCATACTCACAGTGAAGTACACCAAACCTGCAAATAAAATATATTGGGTCAGTAGCGACATCAGGTCGCCGCGGACATAGTTAGTCCGGAAAAAGTCCAGCAAACCAATGGCATAAACCATGGTGGAATCCTGAAACAAGATAATGGTCTGTTGTAACAGCAGCGGGGTCATTTTACGGAACGCCTGCGGCAGAATAATCAGTCGCATCGACTGGCTGTAACTCATGCCGAGTGCATAGGCGGCAGCAGTTTGGCCCTTGGGAATGGACTGGATGCCGGCTCGGACAATTTCCGAAAAGTAAGCCGCTTCAAACAGCATAAAGGCCACGATACTGGACACCAAGGCGGTATCAATGGTCAGGTAATTGCCCGTCACAGCCGTATAAATAAACGGTACGGCAAAATAGAACCACATCAGTACCAGTAGTAAGGGGATAGAACGGAACAGATTGACATAGCCTTGCGCAAATAAATTCAGTACTTTAAATGACGATAAGCGCATTAAGGCCAGCAGGGTACCAATTAAAATACCGCCGATGGTCGCACTGATGACCACTTTTAAGGTAATGCTCATGCCATGCCACAAGGCTGGAGCGGAGAGTTGTAAGTCATTTAAAAATGCAGTGAGCCATTCCATTATTTATCTCCTGCAATAAGACCGGGAACACGTAAGCGTTTTTCCAGCATATTCATTGCCTGAATTAAACAGAAGTTAATCACAATAAAGATGATGGTCACAAAGGTGTAAATTTCGATAGTGTTCTGAGTATATTCACTGATGGTTTTCATCTGGGAAATAATTTCTGCCACACCCACCAGTGATGCAACTGAGGTATTTTTGACACAGTTGGTTAGCTCGGAACTCAGTGGCGGTAAAATCATCCGGAACGATTGCGGTAAAATCACATAATGGTATAGCTGAGCAGTGCTAAAGCCCATGGCATAACCGGCATTGACCTGACCGACCGGCAAGGCTTCAATCCCGGTACGCACCTGTTCACAGACCCGTGCTGCGGTAAATAGCCCCAAACCGACACTGGCGGAAATGAGTGCCGTAGTATTGGCGCCCAGATCATTCATCCACCATAATTTGATGGGCGTAGGTAAAAAGTTGGGAACCACATAGAACCAGATAAACAATTGAATTAATAAGGGGACATTACGAAAGATGGTCACATACGCCGTGCCAATGCCCCGTGCGGTTTTGCTGGGTAAGGTGCGCATGATGCCCAGTATTCTGCCTAACACCATGGCAATGCTCCAGGCCACTACGGCAATCACCAGCAACCAGCCCAGACCGGTCACAATCCAGTTCAGATAGGTGGTGTCGCCCACTCCAGTGGGCTGAAATAAAACTCCCCAGTTCCAACTATAATTCATAGTAACTCCTGAGTCGGGTCAGGCAAAAAAGTCCTTTTTCTACCTGACATATTAAGTTGTTGTTCTAATGTTTATTGGTCACGATCATGTGGATTGCTGATTAAAGCTTTCAACTGATCAGACATCTGGAAGTTCAGGTTAATATTTTTTGGTGGAATTGGCTGCTGGAACCATTTTTCGTACATTTTATTGATTTCACCAGAACTGTAAGTGGCTTTAATGGCATCATCAACTACCTGTTTAAAGCCAGTATCACCTTTACGCAGCATGCAGCCATAAATTTCATGAATTGGCGCAGTTCCGACAATTTCCCATTTATTCGGATCGGCGGCTTTGGATTTTTCTCCGGCCAGCAGGATGTCATCCATCATAAAGGCCGCAGCGCGACCGTTTTGCAGCATCAGAAAAGATTCGGCATGGTCTTTGGCCGAAATGATTTCTCCAATTCCTAATTCTTGCTGATGCTGACGGATATAACGTTCCGATGTCGTCCCCGCCGTAGTGACCAGTTTTTTACCTTTCAGGTCTGCAAAATCTTTCACTCCAGAATCTTTGGCTGTGAGCAGACGAGAGCCGACTTCAAAGAAACCAACCGAGAAATCGACCTGTTGCTGACGTTCCTTGTTGTTGGTGGTTGAACCACATTCCAGATCGACTGTACCGTTTGATACCAGTGGAATCCGGTTTTGGCTGGTCACCAGGTTATAACGGATTTTTAAATCCGGCATATTCAGCTTTTTCTTCACAGCCTCTACAACTTTTAGCTGTAAATCATGTGCATAACCGACCGGTTGATTGGGATTGTCGGCAATATAAGAAAAGGGAATAGAGGAGTCACGATAGCCCAGAACAATGGTGCCAGATTTTTTAATTTTATCCAGCGTACCGGATGCGCTGGCATCCCCAGTTCCAGCGGTTTTTTCACCCGATGCGGGAGCCTTATTGTCACTACAAGCACTTAGCCCAAGCATAAGAGCACTTGCACAAAGTAGGGAGGTGATACTGCGTTTATGTGTCATGTATAAAACTCCATTTTTATTTCATTATCATCAGCCAAGGCCATCAGTTTTGTTATGTCAAAGGTATTTTCTGTGCTGTACATAAATAGATCAGATTTCATCTTAAGCGAGTTTTCAATGCTTGCTCAAGCAAGTTTTTTTACCATTTTGTTACCGATAAATGATTATCAAACAATCAGTTTTTGAAACAAGACTGCATCAGATGCAATGCTAACTGCTGCAGGAACTATGCCATTTAAAATATGATTATTACTGCGTCGACTCAGCTTTTAGCCGATAAACTTGAATTAAAGCCAAAAACCAGTTGAGCTACTGCCAGCTTATCTGAGCATCTGTTCCTTTATGGCCTTGGCCCAGCGGCAACAGCCACAGCGTGGGCAGGACTGCTCGGGCTGGTCAGGATGATCGACATGGCCACAGTACATGCAGGCATAATAAGTGTTGGGTTCTATCTGGGTAACTTGCTGATATTGCTTGTGAAACAGTGGTAATCCATAACGGATATCTTCAGGGTGAAAAAGCAGGATACTAAATTTACCATCGCTTTCGAGCAGCCCGGCACGCACCTGACCCAGATGTTCAATGCCTTGCTGGCGCATTTCGGCAAAGAATTCATCGTGTGACATTTTTCCGCGCTTGATTTTCTCCAGCACCAATACACCATCTTCTACAATGTACAGCGACTTGCCTTCCAGTAAATCTTCAAAGGGTTGGTATTTCATCATCAGCCAGGTGGTCAGGCGGTACATCATGATGATTACGCTCATGATCAGCAGTGCCTGAATTAAGGGCAGGTCTTCGGTAAACATTGGGTCGCCTGCAATAGAGCCGAGCGATAAAATAATGGCCAGTTCAAACACCGAAAGCTGCCGGATGCCACGTTTCCCGGTCAGACGTAAAAACAGAATAATCATGATAAACATACACACGCAGCGCACCACAATTTCAGCGGCAAATTCCCAGTTGGTGTCGTGAATGAAAATACTGGCCCAATCCATGTGTGCAGTTCCTTATCTCTGTTTATTAATCATTTTTTTATAATATGCCTGACTTAATCTAAACCTGCCTTTATAGTTCGGTAAAGAACTGAAATTATTTTAGTTACGTAGTTAATTCAAAACTTTACCTGATTTAAAGCCGTATAGTGCTAAGGCGTGCCTGACAAGTGTTTTGCAGGGCTTAGATTTTACCGAAATGAGCCAAAAAATATTTTTGCATAAATCAGGTATAATTTTTCTTTTGCATTTTTCTGCCTTATGTCTTTCGATTTAAAAACCACTGTTCAGCCTGATATTGAGCTTTCACCACAGCAGAGAAAGTTCAACCGTCTGATTGAAAAAATTGAACAGCAGCAGCTTGAGCTGAAGCAGTGGCAGCAGGCGCAGGAACAGATTCGGCAATATACCCGTCAAACTTTGATGCCGGTCTATCATGAGCTATATGCAGTGCTGTTTCAGCAACTGGAACAGCTATGGACGCATTTGCAGGTAGCAGAATTTTCCAAGGCAGCGCTGATACAGCTGGATATCAAAATCCAGTCTCTTGCAGCTTACTTAAAAGATTCATCATCTTTATCAGGGCAACAAGTTCATATAGTCGATGACATTTATAATTACTATCAACAGCATATTGAACATAGCCAAGCCAGAAAAAATAAAAAGCAAAGCGCAGAGAATATAGAGTTGTTCTTTGCTGATGAGAATGTTTTGGATCAATCTGAATCTGAAGATTTTGAAGAATGGGATACTGAGCAGTACAGTCAGGCACGCGAGCAAGCCAAATTAAAACGTCAACAGGAAAAACTGGAGCAAGCTGCAAAGCTGGCCGAGCAGTCTTTGAAAACCGTGTACTTAAAAATTGCGGCGACTATTCACCCGGACCGTGAGCCGGATGAAGCTAAAAAAGTAGAAAAGACTGAAATGCTGCAACGGGCCAATGAGGCCTATGCAGCGCAGGATTTATTTTATTTGCTGAAACTGCAAATCCAGATTGAGCAAAACCGAGGTGCAACACATAAAGGTTTAAGTGCGGAACAAGTAAAGTTCTATAAATTGGCTTTAAATGCACAAAGCCAGAAATTGGATGATCAAATAGAAGAAATGATTCAATCGTTGAGCTGGAATAAAAAAGCCCTTACAGGCAAGGTCAAAATTACCGATTTATATAAGCAGGTGGATGCAGATACTTCAGCGCTGAAAAAGCAGGTGAAAGGGGAAAAGGAACGCTTGAAGTATATGAAGAAGTTGAAAGGGTTCGAGATGTTGATGGAGAATGGGGTTTTATAGTTTTCATAGATAAGAAAAAATTTTGCGCAAAAAAAGTTTTTTTAAATTCATGATAATATTGATAAAAATATTATATCTATTTGTGAGGGTTAAATGGGAACATATTCAAATATCACGATTGAAAATGATCAATTCTATAGCTTAGAAAAACATTTTGAAGTAGCATGCAATCGCCATCCCCATTTGAAACTTCTTGAATCCCAATGGAGGTTTGATCAAGAGCTTATCAGTAAAGCATTACAAAACATAAATACAATTTTTCCTCATTATAGCCGTCACGATGCCTCACATTCGAAACAAATTATTGTAAATATCGAAAGAATATTAGGGGATAAGATAAAGTTTTTAAGTGCGACAGATACATGGTTAATTCTAGAGTCAGCTTATAATCATGATATTGGAATGGTGATTACACAAAAACAAATTGAGGATATGAATTCTCAAGAGTTTGAAGATTTTGTAATAAGTTTAAAAGAAGATAAAGAGAGTGAATTACATTCCTTTGCAAAAAGATGGTTAAAAGAAAAGGCTATATTACCAAAACAAGCTAAAGCTCATTCTTTTTTTCATAGTTATATTCAGTTACTTGCAGAGTGGTATCGTAGAAAGCATCCAGAAAACTCTGCCAAAATTGTTCAAAATCCATTACAAGAAATAGGTTTAGATTCTCCGCGTAATGAATTACTACCTAATAGATTATTTCGTGTTGTAGCTAATATTTGTCGTGCGCATGGCGACAGTTTTGATGATGTAATGAAATTGCCTCATGCAGAAGCAGGAATGGCTTCGGAAGATTGTCACCCGAGATATGTAGCTTGTTTAATTAGAATGGGTGATTTATTAGATGTAGATGATAATAGATTTTGTCCTGTAATGATGAATATGTGTGGGAGTCATATGCCACATTTAAGTCATATACACAATGAAAAACACCAATCGATTAGGCATTTACGTTTAGATTCAGAAAGAATTGAAGTTGATTCAGTATGTCCTAATCCTGATGCTTATGAGGTAACACATGATTGGTTTGTATGGTTGCAACAGGAATACCATAATCAAACCCAAAGATGGAATGAAATTGTACCGAGTAAAGAGTTAGGTAGACTACCTACACTAACTACACCAAAAGTTGATATAGAAGAGCCATACTTAATTTTAGAAAAAGGGAAAAAACCTAACTTCAAGATTAATCAGGATGCTGTGTTAGATATCCTTCGTAGTACAGGATTGTATACATCCAAAGTAGATAGTATTCGCGAAATTTTGCAAAATGGTGTAGATGCAACCCTACAAAGAATTTGGTTAGAAGATTCCAAAATTGTTAATGAAGCGCAAAGCCCATTAGAATCATCAATTCAAAATTTATATGCAAAATATCCTATTGAAATAAATTTTGAACATAAAAAAGATGATATATGGACTTTAGAGGTGACTGATCATGGTATTGGTATTGATTTTGACACTTTAAAATTTATGCTTGAGGTTGGGGGGTCAAGAAAGAATAAGAAAAAATTGGAAATTATTAAAGATATGCCGGAATGGTTTAGACCTTCAGGTATGTTTGGGATTGGTTTACAAAGTGCTTATTTATTAGCTGATAAATTTTCAATAATTACAAAATCTATAGTCAATAAAGAAACTCTAAAGATAAAGTTTAATAAAAATAAAGGTAGTGTTATTATAAAAAAAGTTAATCAAAATATACTGTCTGATTATGGAACACGTTTTATTATTGATATGAAAATAAAAGATTTTCCACAAAGAATTTCTTTACCTTTTGGAGAGACTGAAATCTCAACAAAGCTTAATGGCTATGATTTTACTAAATCAGGATCAAATTTACGTGATTATGAGGTTTTAAGTATAAAAAATAGTTTTATAAATTTTTTTATGGAAAGTCCTATTGGTAGTAATTTATTAAGTAAAAATAATAATCAAGGTTCATATTATTATGATAAAGAAACAGGTATTCTAATTTCAAAAATTAGATTTGGTGATTTTAATTATGGTAATTTTAATACATTTTTTAGGGGACAATCTTTTAAAGAATTAAATTTATATAATGATTTAAGTTTCTGTAGCGCAGTTATAGATTTTTATGGTGAAAGAGCTGATAATTTTTTGACCTATAATCGAGAGAAAATTTTAAATGAAGCAAAAGGTAAGGCAAAAAGTAAGGTTAAAATAGCTGTTAGAAATTATATAAAAACAAAATATGAAGAAATTTTGGATGATGAAAAACCTTATGCTGTGGCTTGCTTTACAGCACTTTATAATTTCGAGAAAATAGGTGAAATAATGCGTTCTGATTTAAATAATTTAAAAGTATTAATAAATCAGATTGAGTTTAAGTTAGAGGATTTAGTTGAAAAGATAAGAGAAAATGAAATATCTGAATTATCATTGGTTGAGGCTCAAAGAGAAGATTTATCAGAATATAAAATTATTAGAAATAAATCTAATAGAGATATTTTAGATTTAGTACTTTTTTTGATAACTAAAGAAAACATTTATTATCAAATTGATTTGATTGACTCTTCTTTGAGTAAATATAGTTTTTCAAAGGAAGATATTCAGCCAATTTCAGATAATTATTTCAAAAAAGTACTGGAGCTTAAAATAGGTTCTGGGTTCTATGAAATTGGATGTAGGAAAATTTTCCCTGCTTGGGGCGAATTTAGGAAATTAAGTTTTAAAGCTACTATACAATGGCCTGATCGTTTTCACTACCAAGATAGTAGAGGAGATGTATTGGTATTACCTTATTTATTTAATCAAAACATAGAGTTGAAAGATCGTTTTGATAATAGTGAGGAATTTATTCAGTGGATTTATGATAATAGGAAAGATGAACAGGTAACACTTAATGAAATTCGTGAGCTTAACTCTAAATTAATTAGCCATTTACAAAGTATTTTAAAATGATTCAAAAAAATCCCCTCATTCGAGGGGATTTTTTTGAATCAAACTACAGTATTAAAGCGCCGCAATCTGCTCCATATTCGCTTTAATCTTCGCTAGCTGATCAGCAAACTCAGCAAGTTTCACTTTCTCGCCTTCAACCACAGCAGCAGGTGCTTTTGCTACAAAACCTTCATTCGAAAGTTTGTTAGCAATCTGATCATGTTGCTTTTGAACCTTGTCCAAGTCTTTTTGTAGACGCCCCAATTCCGCTTTAGGGTCAATTAAGCCCTTCATTGGAACGTATACAGACACGTGACCGACTACAGATGAAGAAGATAATGGTGGTTGCTCGCCATCCGCCAAGAAGGTGATGCTTTCAACTTTCGCCAATGCTTTAAACAATGCTTCAATACGAGTGATCTGTGCTTTTTCAGCTTCAGTAGTATTTTGCAGAAGAACAGGCAACAAACGTGCATTACCTAAGCCCATCTCGCCACGGATGTTACGAACCGCACCAATCAAACCTTGCAGCCATTGCATATCTGCTTCAGCCTGGTCATTCATCAACGCTTCGTCAGCCGTTGGGTACTGCGCCAGCATAATCGTTTCGCCAGAGATGCCAAGTTTCGGCGCAAGCGTTTGCCAGATTTCTTCAGTCAGGTAAGGCATTAACGGATGAGCAAGACGTAAAGATGCTTCCATTACCGCAAGCAACACACGACGAACTTCAGCTTTACGCTCTTCAGATACGTTTTCATCGTTTAATACAGGCTTGGTTAATTCAACATACCAGTCACAGTATTCATTCCAGATGAACTCGTAAATCGCTTGTGCAGCCAAGTCTAAACGATAGGTCGCAAATGCAGTTTGTACCGCAGCAGTCGCTTTTTGTAGACGGCTGACGATCCATTGTTCAGGCAATTCCCAAAGATCAGGACGCGCTGTTTGACCAACGGTTTGACCTTCCACGTTCATCATTACGAAACGTGTACCGTTCCAGATTTTGTTGGCAAAGTTACGGTAGCCTTCAACACGTTTCATATCGAACTTGATGTCACGACCGGTGTTGGCAAGCGCACAGAATGTGAAACGAACTGCATCCGTACCGTAAGCCTGAATACCTTCAGGGAATTCTTTACGGGTTGATTTTTCAATCTTCGAAGCCTGTTTCGGGTTCATCAGACCTGTGGTACGTTTTTGTACTAGGGTTTCAAGATCTACACCGTCAATCAAATCTAATGGGTCAAGCACGTTACCCTTAGATTTCGACATCTTCTGACCTTCGCCATCACGTACCAGACCGTGAACGTACACCGTTTTGAACGGCACTTGAGGCGTACCATCTTCATTTTTCATGAAATGCATGGTCATCATGATCATGCGGGCTACCCAGAAGAAGATGATGTCAAAGCCAGTCACCAAGACATCAGTCGGGTGGAAAGTATTTAAGAAATAGTTTTCCGCATCTTTCTTGGCATCGCCAGTCCAGCCTAAGGTTGAGAATGTCCAAAGACCTGAAGAGAACCAGGTATCCAATACATCTTCGTCTTGGTTTAACTCAATATCGGCAGGGATGTTGTTTTTCGCACGCACTTCAGCTTCGTCACGACCAACGTAAACATTGCCTTCAGCGTCGTACCAAGCAGGGATACGGTGACCCCACCACAATTGACGAGAGATACACCAGTCTTGGATGTTGTTCATCCATGCCATGTACATGTTGCTGTATTGTTCAGGAACAAACTTAATACGACCGTCTTGAACTGCTTCAATCGCAGGTTTCGCCAGTGGTGCAATTTTCACATACCATTGGTCTGTCAATAGCGGCTCAACGATCACGCCTGAACGGTCACCGCGAGGTGGCTTAAGCGTATACGGTTGAATTTGGTCTAACCAGCCTTCAGCTTCCGCTTGCTCAACCAGTTTTTTACGTGCTTCAAAACGCTCTAAACCAATATAGTCTGCAGGTGCAGGGATGGTTTTAGAAATTTGTTCGCCCGCTTTTGCGATGTATTCAAATTCAGCAAGAACTTCAGCATTTTTGTTGAAGATGTTGATGATTGGCAATTCGCAGCGCTTACCCACTTCATAGTCATTGAAGTCATGCGCAGGGGTGATTTTTACACAGCCTGTACCGAATTCTTTGTCTACATATTCATCTTTAACAATAGGAACCGCACGACCGGTAATTGGCAGGATGATATTTTTGCCCACTAAGTCTGCATAGCGTTCATCATCCAGTGCCACCGCAACTGCGGTATCGCCTAATAACGTTTCAGGACGAGTAGTGGCTACGACGATGTAATCTTTACCATCGTGCGTGCGCAGGGATTTATCTTCAAAGAAATATTTGAAGTGCCACAGAGAACCTGCTTCTTCTTTATCAGACTCAACTTCCAGGTCAGAAAGGGCAGTTTGTAATTTTGGATCCCAGTTAACCAGGCGTTTACCACGGTAGATCAAACCTTCTTCGTGAAGTTTTACAAACACTTCTTTTACTGCGTTTGAAAGACCTTCATCCATAGTGAAGCGTTCACGAGACCAGTCAACCGAAGAACCTAGGCGACGGATTTGACGGGTAATGTTACCGCCAGACTGTTCTTTCCATTCCCATACTTTTTCGATGAACTTTTCACGGCCCAGGTCATGACGGCTAATACCTTGTGCACCCAACTGACGCTCTACCACCATTTGCGTTGCAATACCGGCGTGGTCCGTACCCGGTTGCCATAAGGTATTTTTGCCTGACATACGGTTAAAACGAGTCAGAGCATCCATGATGGCATTGTTAAAACCATGACCCATGTGCAAGCTACCGGTGACGTTTGGTGGCGGAATCATGATACAGAATGATTCGCCTTTTTCAGACGGCTTGAAGTAACCGCGCTCTTCCCAAGTTTGGTACCATTTTTTCTCGATCTCGGTAGGATCGTAGGTCGTAGCAATATTTTGCGCAGAATCAGTCATAGTGAAAACAGATCAAAAGTGAATAAAAAATTGCAGTTATTGTAGCAAAAAAAATGACAGATGAGACAGCTAAAGAAAATGCAAAAATAAGCGATTAGCACATACACAATTCGGTTCTATGATGAGAGTATTATAAAAACAGCGCAGATGATCGCAGAACAATACTAAAAAGGAGATGATCACCATGAATTATATGATTTCTTTAAAATTAAAATCAGAAACACATCAACGGTTCCAGCAGATTCATCAGCAACTCAATCAGGGCAAAAGCGAAAGTCTGGCGAAACCGCTGGGTGAAGTGCTGGCGGATATCTCCTGTGAAATTGTTGATCAGGTGTTTGGTGAAATTGCCCGTTTATCTACCTCCAGTGACCGGGAATCTGAAAAAGTGGTGCAACAGATTTTAGATACGGTACGTAAATATATGCCGTGGTCGGTGTCATTTTTTGGTAATGACCGCCTCACTCCAATGGTCAATTATTTGATTGAAATGGCACATGAAAAAAATGATCAATACTATATTTCCTATCGGGTTGATCATGTGCTGGTGGTGGAACTGTTAGGTTGTGTGGAACAAGTCAAGAGTGGAAATAGCCAATATGTTTCGCCTGCCTTGAAAGCTTTTACCGAAATGGTCGATCAAGGCGTGACCTATTTGCTACGTGAGCCTAAAAAAATGTTGAAATTCAATTTGGTGGTTGATAAAACCCTGAATGGTGTGATTCATTTGACCACGCAAATGGGCTATAAACGTTTGGAAAAAATTGGAACTTATTATGATGCTCAAGATACTCATCGTTATCTTGATCATTTTCTGATGTTTTTGAACCCAGAGCCTAAAACTGGCAGATCAAACAATTCTGAAACCTAATTTAAAACAGGAAGCATAACATGGCGCAGCAGGACAGTTTAAACAACAAAGTGGTATGGATTACCGGTGCATCTTCAGGGTTAGGCAAGGCTCTTGCTCAGGAGTGTGCTTTGCAGGGTGCACAGGTGGTACTGACTGCACGCCGTATCGATGAACTGGAAAACGTCCGTTTAAGCTTACCTCATCCTGATCGGCATATTTGTGTCGCTGCCGATATTACTGATGAAAATCAGGTTCGTCATGCTTATGAGCAAGTGCTAAGTCAGAAAGGGCGTATCGACTGGTTAATCAATAATGCCGGTTTAAGCCAGCGTGCCCTGATTGCCGACACCACCATGCAAACTGAACGCGCGATTATGGAAGTGGATTATTTTTCGCAAGTATTTCTGACCAAAACGGTTTTACCGACTTTCCTGCAACAAAAGTCGGGCCGGATTATCTTCGTTTCTAGCGTGGCGGGTTTATTGGGGACCCAGTACCGTGCCAGCTATTCGGCGGCAAAAGCGGCTATTCACATGTGGGCGAATAGCTTGCGCGCCGAGGTGGCACAAGAGGGTGTTCATGTCAGTGTGGTGTTCCCGGGTTTTGTCAAAACCAATGTGTCTTTCAACGCCTTGAATGGTGCCGGCAAACCGCAAGGACATCAGGATGACGCGATTGAAAATGGTTTAGAGCCAGAAGTGTTTGCCAAAACCGTGGTCAGTGCATTGCTGAACGGTGATGAATACATTGTGGTGGGTGGAACCAAAGAAAAGCTGGGGGTATGGATGTCACGCTTATCGCCAAGTACACTGTATAAAATGATCCGCAAGGCTAAGGTGAAATAATTAAAGCTCCTTCTATTTTAAAAGAAAAAGCTTTAAAGTCCCCCTTTGCAAAAGGGGGATTTAGGGGGATTCAAACCTTATTTAATTTACTTAACCCCGAACCGCCGTCCCATAAGCAAACACTTCTACCATCCCGCCTTGCATGCCCAGCTCTGTGGTACTGAGACGTAAGCCCATAATGTGAGTTGCGCCCATTTTTTCAGCTTCCAGTTTCAAGCGGACAATCGCTTCACGGCGGGCACGTTCCACCACACTTTCATAACTGGTCAGACGGCCACCGAAAAAGTTCTGGATATTGGCAATCACATATTTAAAGTAATCATGCGAAATGACTACATTGCTGCTCACCAGTTGCCCCGGATGTGAAGATGTTTTAAAACGGCTGTTATCCAAAGTGATATAGGCCAAACGTTGTTCATTTTCCGCCAGTGAATCCAGGTGCTTGCGTTCATTGTATCTGCCAAAACCAAAACCGAGTGCAAATAAAATGGCAAAAACAGCAATTTGAAGAATCAGGCCATCCATCACTTAGACCTGCGCTTGAAATGGATCGGGAAGTTTGGGAATGTTTGGCTCCACCACAACTGCTGTGCCATACACAAAAAGTTCCGAAGCACCTTGGGCAATATTGGAGGTTGAAAAACGGATGCCAACCACGGCATTGGCGCCCATCAATCTTGCCTTTTCAATCATGCGGTTCATGGCTTCCTGACGCGACTCTTCCAGCAGTTCGGTATAGGCCGTGAGTTCACCACCGACAATATTTTTTAAGCCAGCAAGCAGGTCACGTCCGACATGCTTACTGCGTACAGTGCTGCCATAGACCACATCAATTTGTCGGCTAATGGTATGACCCGGAACAGATTCTAAATTACTCAGCAGCATGTTTTGATATTCAAATAAAATGGGATTTATTGAAGATAGGAAATCATGTTTAAAAAAGCAATAAAAAAGCCCGCATGGCGCAGGCTTTTTTATCATATTTGAACATTACTGAGCGCTGTTTGCCGCTTTACGTTCAGCCGAAGAAGGAGTCTGTTGAACGGCATCACCGGTGTTGGCTTTCAGACCACCACCGAGTGTTTTGTACAATTCAACCTGGTTATTCATGTTGGCTTGTTCAAGCAACAATAAACCTTGTTCAGCAGCATAAGAGGCACGTTGTGCATCCAGTACAGTCAGGTAGCTGTCAATACCTGCACGGAAGCGGGCATTTGACAATCGGTAAGTTGTATTGGTTGCATCTACCAGACGGCGCTGCGCTGCCAAACGGTCACCAATATTTTGACGCACGGCCAAGGCATCATTCACTTCGCGGAAAGCGGACTGAATGGATTTTTCATAATCAGATAAGGCAATTTTCTGGTCTGTTTCTGAAATCTTGATGTTAGCTTTACGTGTGCCCCAATCGAAGATTGGCAGGTCGATACTTGGACCAATTGACCAGACAAATCCACCCGATTTAAACAGGTCGCTCAAGCTGGTTGAGGCATAGCCTGCGTTGCCAGTCAAACTGATGGTCGGGAACATGCGTGCTTTGGCTGCCCCAATATTGGCACCCGCCGCAGACAGTTTATATTCCGCAGCACGAATGTCAGGACGATTATTTAACAAGTCACTTGGTAAACCGGCACCAATGGCATTGCTTTGACTGATACGTGTGACACGTTGAGTCGGCAGCAAATTGGCAGGAACCGCCTGACCAACCAGCAAATTAAGCAGGTTTTGTGCTTGCGCAATTTGGGTCTTGTAATTGGCAACATCGTTACGGGCCGTTTCGACAGAAATTTGTGCCTGACGCACAGGAACTTCACTGTCGATGCCGACATCGAAACGTTTTTTATTGAGGTTATAAGACTCAAGCTGGGCTTTCAGCGTTTGCTCGGCAAGTTTTAAATTGGCATTGGCAAACGAATAATTTAACCAGGCTTGTGCAACCTGACCTATCAATGCAATTTGAGTGGCATCACGCGCACTTGAAGTCGCTAAATACGTATCTAGAGCATTGTCTTTCAAGCTGCGCACGCGGCCCCAGAAATCTAGCTCATAGGCAGTCACACCTAAGCCGACATTGTAGCTGGTCATCGCACCCTTGGTGTTCATTGTGTCCTGACGAAGTACACTACCACTGGCACCAATGGTTGGCAGCTGGTTGTTCTGGGTAATCTGGTACTGTTGCTGTGCACGCTGAATATTCAACGTTGAAGTACGCAAATCACGGTTATTGGCTAATGCCAGATCAAGCACTTGAAGCAAGCGTGGATCGGCAAAAAAGTCTTTATAACCTTGTTCAGCAATTGAAGGTCCAGAACTTGCGGTTAAATAACCCTGTTCCGGAATATTTGCTTGAGCTACGGGCTCTGGGCCACGCATGCTTTGACAGGCTGTCAAAGCAAGCGCAAGTGCAGATACCGCAATGCTACGACCTGAAATAGACCATACCTTTTGCATCACGATGCTTGCTCCTGATTATTTTGGTTTTTAGGTTTGTATTTAAAGATACTTCGAATCCAGACGTAGAACACCGGAATAAAGAAGATACCCAATAAAGTCGAACTGATTACGCCACCCAGTACACCATATCCGACTGAATGTTGGCTACCTGCACCCGCACCTGCAGCCAGGGCAAGCGGAAGTACACCAAAACCGAAGGCAAGGGTGGTCATAATAATTGGACGTAATCGCATTTTCGCTGCATGAAGCGTCGCTTCAAGTAGCGGCTCGCCTTTATCTTCTTGCAGCTCCTTGGCGAATTCTACAATCAGGATCGCATTTTTCGCGGCCAAACCAATGACGGCGATAATTGCGACCTGGAAGTAAATGTTATTCGACAAGTTTGGATCTTTCAGTACGATCATGCCGAGGAAGGTTAAGCCAATTGCACCGACAATACCTAAAGGAATCACCAACAGTACCGAGAATGGAATAGACCAGCTTTCATACAATGCAGCAAGACACAGGAACACGATTAACATAGAAAGCCCGTATAGACCCGCAGTTTGCGAACCTGCTTCACGTTCTTCTAAAGATAAACCTGTCCATTCATAGTCAAAACCGCTCATGCCCATTTGTGGCAGTTTGGCAATGATTTCTTCCATGGCGAGCATTGCATCACCAGAGCTGACGCCCGGTGCAGGAGTACCCTGAATATTCACCGATGCAATACCGTTATAACGTTCAAGACGTGGCGAACCATAGCTCCATTCACCGGTTGCAAAGGCAGAGAACGGTACCATTTGTCCCAGGTTGTTACGTACGTACCACTTGTTTAAATCTTCTGGCATCATACGCGCATCGGGTACGGCCTGAACATAGACTTTTTTCACGCGACCGCGGTCAATAAAGTCATTAATGTATGAACCACCCCAAGCAATACTCATGGTACTGTTGATTTCAGAAATACTGACGCCCATAGCGCTGGCTTTTTCATTATCAACATAAATTTTGTATTGCGGCGTATCTTCCTGGCCGTTCGGACGCACACCGACAAGACGTTTGTCTTGCGCAGCCATACCCAGAATCATGTTACGGGCAGTAATCAGTTTTTCGTGACCACTACCTGCAGCATCTTTCAACTGCAAGTTAAAGCCGGCAGAAACACCCAGTTCCGGCATTGCAGGAAGCTGCAAAGGCATTACGTAAGAGGCATCTTTGGCAATCACGTTCAGGGCCATACCACGCTGGATGATGGCACCGATTTGAGATTCAGGTGTTGTACGCTCACTCCAGTCTTTTAACTTAATGAAGGCTAAACCGGCATTCTGACCGATACCCGTGAATGAGAAGCCCGCAACGCTGAAGATAGAATCGACATTGGCCTTTTCACCTTCCATAAAGAAACCATTCATTTGATCAATCACTTTTTCGGTACGATCAAGTGTGGCATTCGGTGGAAGCTGAACCAGCGTCATTACTACACCCTGGTCTTCATTTGGCAGGAATGAACTTGGCAGGTTCTTAAACATGAACAGCAAACCAGCGATGACCACAGCATAAATGGCACCCGCAATGATTTTATGAATTAGCAGTTTGCCTACCCATTTCTGGTAACCGACTGATAAGCGGTCAAAGCCATGGTTAAACCAGCGGAAAAAGCGAGCGAACACACCATTGCTTTCCGGCTTGTCTTTATCATGCTGTTTCAGCAAGGTTGCACAAAGTGCAGGAGTGAAGGTCAGGGCAATGGCCAGGGATAAAATCATCGCGGTCACAAGTGTGATCGAGAACTGGCGATAAATTACACCGGTCGTACCACTAAAGAATGCCATCGGTACGAATACTGCGGTTAATACTGTCGTAATACCGATTAGGGCACCCGAAATCTGTTGCATCGACTTTTCAGTCGCCGTAACCGGATCGAGATGTTCTTCCTGCATCACTCGTTCTACGTTCTCGACCACAACAATCGCATCATCCACCAGCAAACCAATTGCAAGAACCATGGCAAACATGGTGAGGGTGTTAATCGAGAAGCCAAACAGGTTGATGATGGCAAAAGTACCCAACACCACTACAGGCACGGCCATGGTTGGAATCAGGGTGGCACGCCAGTTCTGCAAGAACAGGAACATCACCAGGAATACCAGCACAATCGCTTCAATTAAGGTGTGAACCACACTTTCAATCGAAAGTTTGATAAACGGCGTGGTATCAAATGCCAATTGGTCTTTCAAACCACTTGGATAGTTTTTGCGGAGTTGTTGCAAGCGCTCTTCTACAGCAGTTGCCGTGTCGAGTGCATTTGCACCGGTAGCTAGTTTAATTGCTACACCGCCAGCAGGCTTGCCGTTGAATTTAGACCGGAACTGATAGGTGTCAGAGCCTAATTCAACTTTAGCCACATCACCCACAGTCACTTTTGCACCGGAACCGGCATTTTTCAAGAAAATGGCACGGAACTGTTCAGGTGTTTGCAACAGGCTTTGTGCATTTACAGTGGCATTTAGTACCTGGCCTTCAACAGCAGGTGCACCACCGAGTTGACCTACCGCAACCTGTGCGTTCTGGGTGCGCAGTGCAGTAACAACATCACTTGGGGTCAGCTGGTAACTGCTGAGTTTTGCTGGGTCGAGCCAGATACGCATGGCATAAGAACCACCAAAAACCTGCACTTCACCTACACCCGCTACACGGCTTAGCGGTTCAGAAATATTCGAGTTGACGTAGTCTTTGATGTCGGCATCAGAGAGTGAACCATCTGGCGAGTAGAATGCAACGACCTGCAGGAAGCTGGCACCCGATTTGGTCACCTTGAGGCCCTGACGCTGTACATCTTCAGGCAGTAGGGCAGTTGCGGACTGTAATTTGTTTTGTACTTGAACTTGTGCAATATCAGGATCAATGCCTTGTTCAAAGTTCAATGCAATAGATGCCTGACCGTTACCAGCACTGTTGGACGAAATATAGCGTAAGCCATCCAGACCGTTCATTTGCTGTTCAATAATTTGGGTCACTGTATTTTCTACAGTTTCAGCAGATGCACCTGGATAGGTCGCAGCAATGGTTACCGTTGGCGGTGCAATGGTCGGATATTGTGCAATGGGCATTTTGCTGAGGGTTAAAATACCCGCCAGCATAATCACCAATGCAATCACCCAGGCAAAAATCGGGCGATGAATAAAAAAGTGAGCCATTCAGTCTACCCCTTATGCATTTGAAGTAGCTTTTTGTTCAGTTTTAGGTTGTGCTTGGCCAGCAGGTTGGCCTGCTTTATTTGCATCTGCCGTAGGCTGACCTGCACCCTGAGGTGCCGCAGCTTGAGGCTGGTAAGGTTTGGCAACCACGGTTGCGCCTTCTTTCACCTTGGCAATACCATCAACAATGACTTTTTCACCCATTTGCAAGCCTTTGGTCACAATCCAGTCTTTGCCTTGCACACCGGCAGTTTCAACCGGACGTGTTTCAACCGCACCTTTGGCATTCACGATCATGGCAATCGCCTGACCTGTTGGGGTACGGGTAATCGCTGCCTGAGGAATCAGCATGGCATTCGGAATAACACCTTGCACGATTTGAGCCGTTGCATACATGCCTGGAAGCAGTAAATGGTTCGGGTTCTGGAACACAGCACGCAGCGTTACCGTACCGGTTTCCGGATTCACACTGGCATCGGAAAATGCAAGACGACCTTCAATCGGGTAATAGCTACCATCTTCAAGCTTAAGCTTCACTTTAGTATTGTTGCTGCTACCCAAATTGCCTTGGCTCAACTGTTGACGTAAACGCAGCAGCTCGGCACTCGACTGGTTAATGTCGACATAAATTGGATCCAGGCGTTGCACGGTCACTAAAGGTGCTTCCTGGCTTGCGGTAACTAGGGCACCTACAGTGACGCTTGAACGGTTGGTTTGACCTGAAATAGGTGAACGAACGGTAGAATAACCGAGGTTGATTTCTGCATTTTTAAGTTCAGCCTGGGTTGCCGCGACATCCGCTTCAGCCAGTTTTACTTGTGCCGCAATATCATCATATTCTTGTTTTGAAATGGCATTGGTGCCGACAAGTTGACGGTAACGTCCTTCTTTCACGCGTAATAGGTTTAAGTTAGCCTGCTGACGGTTGAGCGCAGCACGTGCACTGGCGACAGTTTCACGGTTGGTTCGCGAGTCAATTTCATACAGTGCCTGTCCTTGACGTACATAACTTCCTTCAGTAAACAGACGTTTAAGAATGACACCACTGGTTTGTGGACGGACTTCAGAAATTTCAAATGCCGTCATACGGCCAGAAAGTTCTACCGATTGCTCTACGCTTTGGGGTTGAGCAACAATGACACCGACTTCAGCCGGTGGCATTTTTTGGGCTGCTGCAGCTTGCTGCGCATCCTTGGGATCTTTGCTACAACCAACAAGTGCAATACTTGTTGCTAATGCGCAAGCGGTAAGGGCGGGTGCCCATAGCTTTGCAGACATCATTGTTCCACCTCGATTAGATTCTTCTCTAAAACTAATTTCTTTTTTCTCTACTTAATTTGGCATACAGCAGATAAAGTAGTGTGATCCAAATAAAACTTATGCTCCAACCCGCCAAGACATCAGAGGGGAAATGCACGCCCAGATAAACCCTGGAAATTCCCATAACAAACAGCCAGATAAAAGCACATATACAAATCAATATGTGCCGGGGATGTTTTTGACTGAGATAAATTGCAAGACAACCCAAAGTCGCGGCATAAAGGCTATGCGCACTGGGAAATGCAGCACCATAGCTTGCAACCAGATGATACATTTCAGGTGGGCGAGGTCTTGAAATTACATATTTAAGTAGCCAAACCGTGGCAGTACTTCCGATCAGCCCCATGCCAATAAAAACAACATTTGTAAATTTTTTATACCATGCCTGCTGTAAACACCAGACTGTGGTTAAAAATAACACAAATGGCATACCGCCTATAGTCGAAAGTGTGATGAATATTCTATTTAGTGGCACGCTACGATGCTGGCTCAACCATTCAATCACTACCCAGTCGAAGTGATTCAAGAATGGCGTAACCAACATTAATATGCTGAAAATAAATAAGAAAAATCCTACACCAAGCAACAGATAAGGCATGTAAGCAACCTTTGTTATCTTAGTCGATTGAAGCATGACTAATGAATGGTTAAAGTGTACTCATCAGTACACTTTATTTCAAGTATGTGTAAATTATGCTTTTCTTTTTACCGATTTTTTAACATGAAGTAAAACAAAAATAGCAAATTACTTGAGTGCCGATTTTTGCGGTGTTGAAAATTCATCTACTTCTAATGGAGTTTTTGGCGGCCAAAAAAAGTCACTTGGTCGGGTCAGGAAGTGGGTGAGTACCAGCTTGGCCAACGGCTTCCATTGTTCAAAGCGAACGCGGCGAGCACGTAGCGCGACAATAATTGTTAAAGTAAAACTCACAAACAGGTTGGTCAAACCAATTAACAATACACCTAAAAATGACACAATAATCAAGCCAATTTCAGGACTGCCATTAATACAAATCAAACCCTGAATAAAGTTGGCTGAAGCAAAGGCAATGTGGCGAATATCCAGAGGCAGCCCTAAAATAAAACCGATGGTGCCCATACTGCCAAGCATGATCCCGAACAGGAAGTTGCCCGCCAATGCGCCTAAATTGCGTTCTATATAGGCGGCAAATTTATTCAGCCGTTCTTGCCCCAATAACATTTTTAATTTTGCATGGGCCTGTAAACGTGGACCCACCTTACGGTATACCGCCATGTTGTCAAAATAGCCGGCAATCAGTCCTGAAAAGAATAGACACACCCCGGCAATCGCTGCATGAGGAATGGCCAGTGAGGTAAATGGATTGAGGGAATGTAAAGTTTTGGTGGCTTTGACATGAGTTAAAAGCGGTTCATCCATGCCGTACTGCCAGAGCAGGGTAATGATTGCTGCGGTCGGAATGGCAATGGAAATATTACCTAGAATGGCAATGAACTGGGTGCGGATGATGTTAATGATCAGTGCGGCAAGTTCAGCAATCTGTGTGGTTTTAGAGCCTTTGGTCTGTTGTACCGTTGCTGCAAGTGCCGCGGCAGTCATGGCGGGCTGTTTGGTGGCAACGGTAAAATGCAAGACATGAATCAGCATAAACCCGAATGAATAATTCATGCTAAAGACCAAGGCCTGCATGATGGGTGCCATAGCCATTCGCGCAGCCAATATTTTCAAGCTGGCCATGGTGGCAATAATGACACCGGCACCCGCAGCCGATTTATACATAGACCAAAAACCTTGCTTGTCGGTACTTACATAGTGTTCACCGGTTTTACTGGCATTCTCGGTGACCTGTAATGCAATCAGTTCGCTATTGGCGGCTAAAAGTGACCGCACACTGCGCTCGCTATAAATGGCATGGGTGATATCGACCAGCAATAAGCCTAAAGATTCATAGCGAAGCTGGTCTTCATCCATAATCAGATTAAGTAACAGTTCAATACGGTCCAGACATTGTTCCAGTAATGACAGCAGATAGGTCAGGCTTAAACTCACGCCAATTCTTTTGGTGGCACGACGAATTTTTAATACCACATCCCGACATTGCTCAATCATGACCAAAGCTTGAGATGCGTCCGGAGGAACAATTAAGGCCATCGGATCGGTGTTTTGATGCAGTGCCTTGTAATGCTGGATAAATTCATTGATTTCCCGGTTTTGTACCAGGAAAGGCGATTCATATTCGGTAAGTTCCGGATGGGCGTTAATAAATTCCGGATACAGCCCAATGCCACTAATCCGGTAAGATAAAACGGTAATGGCCTTGATCAGCTCGCTTTTAATTTTAAGCTTGTCTTGCTGATTACTGTGCCCCTGATTGATCAAAGAAAAGAGTTTTTGCCAGTCTGCATCGACAATGCTATCCAGCCAGTATTTGTCACTACGCTGATAAAAAACACGCCGTACCAAATCTTGCAGCTGGCTTTGATCATTAATCAGGGGAAGAAAATGCGCACCCAGCCGCTGAGCGAGCTGATTCCAGAAACCATCCAAAGACAAAATGCCAGTATCGGCATATAAACTGGTTTGTTTGTATTGGTTAATAAGTTTTAAGATAAAATTTTGAAAGGTAGTAACAGCGTGGGGTGTAAGCAGCAGTGCCTGGATGAAAGCCTGGAATTTATGGTTAATTTCGTCAAGATTGGTCGAGTCATCTGGGCGAATCCGGTTCACCAGCTCAATCAGCAGTGAATCATCAAGAACAGCCTGACTGGATTCAAGCTGCTCCTGCATTTTTAAAAATAGATCATTAAAATTTATATGCATAGGCGAGGGTTAAAACTATATTTTTCAAATCCCGTTATTGAATCCGGTTGAGGGCAAGCTGGGCCAAATTAATCAGTGCCTGGCGATATTCACTCTCAGGAAGAGCATCTAATGCGTTCAGTGCAAATTGAGTTTCTTCAGTGGCACGTTGGCGGCAATAATCCAGAGCACCACAGCTTTGCACAATCTCGATTACCCGTTCCAGCTGGTTAAGACCGCCGGTGGCAATACTACGACGAACAATTTCATGTTCTTCATCGGTGGTTTTTTGCAAGGCAGAGATTAATGGCAAAGTCGGTTTACCTTCCATTAAATCATCACCAATATTTTTACCTAATGTTTCGGCATCGGAAGTATAGTCTAAAATATCGTCAATAATCTGGAATGCATTGCCAAAGTGACCGGCAAAAATTCGTAATGGCTCACGGTATTGCGGTGTACCCGATAAAATGGCAGCACCTTCAGTAGCCAGCTCAAACAAACGTGAAGTTTTACCGTGAATAATATCGAGGTAAGTCTGTTCTGTGGTTTCAGGCTGATGTTGTGCTTGAAGTTGTAGAACTTCACCTTCAGCAATTTCACATGTTCCTGTCGAGAAATCTTTGAGTAAGGTCATATCGTTTAAATCGACCAATAAGTCAAAAGCACGCGAAATCAGGAAGTCACCGACTAAAACCGCAGTCTGGTTATTCCAGGTGGCATTCGCGGTTGGACGACCACGACGCAAGCCTGATTCATCCACTACATCATCATGGACCAGCGTTGCGGTATGCAGCATTTCAATAATCGCTGCCAGTTTACGCTGGCGTTCGATATCTTCTGCGCCGCAGGCTTTGGCTGCCAATAGGCACATGATTGGGCGCATACGTTTGCCGCCTGCTTCAACCACGTGTTTACTTACTGCCATCACCAAGGCAACTTTTGAAGTGATTCCTTCATTGATAAATGTGTCCATCGCAGCAAAGTCTGAAGCAACAGGAGCGAGAATGTCTTGCTTAAAATCGATGGCCATATGAAGAGAAACCTCTAAAAATTGAATTGCTTATTTATAGTTTAACAACTATAGCTGATATAAGGCGAAGATCTTAATATAGTTGTTTAAAACCTGACTAGGCAAATGGTTTTAAATTTAACCGTATTATTATTATCCAGCCAGATGTGTGATGGAACTGGCACTCGGGTTTTTATACTAGCGAATTGAGTTTAAAAATCTATTACATTGACAAAACGTCAGCTCTACATACATAGCTAAAGGGTCATTTTTTAATACGCTTTGATCGTTTATAAAATAAACTGCGGACAAAGTGCAAAAAAACGCTGAAATGGCTTGTTGTTTGATTTATTATCACTTAATATGTTTGCCCTTATATATCCCCCCAGTGGCGTTCGTATTAAGATCGATATATTCCTTTATCGGCACGACGACACGGGCATGTTTGGAGTACATTATGTACGCAGTAATCCAAAGCGGTGGTAAACAACACCGTGTGGTTGAGGGTGAAACCCTTAAAGTAGAATTGTTGAAAGCTGAAACTGGTACAACTATTACGTTTGATGACGTATTAATGCTTGTAAACGGCGAAAGCATTCAAATTGGTGCTCCAGTTGTTGCTGGTGCTACAGTAACTGCTGAAGTAGTTAGCCACGGTCGTCACGACAAAATCCGTATTGTTAAAATGCGTCGTCGTAAACATTACCGTAAACAACAAGGTCACCGTCAATGGTTTACCGAGTTGAAAATTACTGCTATTTCAGGCTAATTACGAGGATTATGAAACATGGCTACTAAAAAGGCTGGTGGATCGACACGTAACGGTCGTGACTCGAACCCTAAAATGCTAGGTGTTAAAATGTACGGTGGTCAATCTGTGACTGCGGGTAATATTATCGTTCGTCAACGTGGTACAGAATTCCACGCTGGTGCAAACGTAGGTATGGGCCGTGACCATACTTTATTTGCTACGGCTGATGGCGTGATCAAATTTGAAGTGAAAGGTCAATTTGGCCGTCGCTATGTATCTGTTGAAACTGCATAAGTTTTAATGGTACGAAAAACCCACATTTGATGTGGGTTTTTTTATGGCTGAAATTCGCCAAAAACATCTAGGGGTCTCCATCATGATGTAGAAATGGCTACATTGGCTATTAATAACAATACAAAACTTCTTATTTTCTCAATTATTAGAAATAAAAATTGGTTTAAGATGGACGCATTGAACAAATTGCGATACTGCAAATAAAAAAAGGTGATGATATGAAAATGCTTCGTAAAACTCTGTGTGCGATGACCTTGGGTGCTGCAACGCTTGCACCGGTAATGAGTACAACTGTTTTTGCTGCCCCTGTAGCAGCATCGGAGCAGCAAGCAACCAACAATCTGGTCAAGCAGTTAAGTAATATTCGCACATTGTCTGCTAACTTTGAACAAACCACAAAAGCGACTTCTGCTGGTAAAGCCCCGCAGAAAAAAGGCTTGACTGGACAACACATGAATCAAACCTTTAAAGGGGTGATGAAAGTTGCGCGTCCGGGTAAATTCTTCTGGGAAACCACCAGTCCATCCAAACAGACCATTGTGACTTCGGGTAAAACCGTATGGATTTATGACCCTGATTTACAACAAGCCGTCCGTCAAAGTTTAGATGAACAGGTGGCAAATACGCCTGCGTTATTATTGTCGGGGAATACCAGTCAGATTATGAAGTCTTATCGAGTGACTCAGCCCGATAAAGGCAAGACCTATTACACTTTGTACCCTAAAGTGAAAGACAGTGCATTCCAAAGCCTGACCATTAGTTTTGGCGCGAACAAGGCCCCAAGTTTGATGATTTTGCAGGATTCATTGGGGCAAACCACCTATGTGCGCTTTAATAATGTGAAATTGAATCCATCGATTGCTTCTTCAACCTTCAATTTTACACCGCCAAAAGGTACCGATATTATTGATCAATAATATATTGATTTATAATATTTAATTATGAGTTCGTCATAAACTGCAAAGCAGTCCTGTGTGGCTGCTTTTTTATTGGATATGCTGTTAAAAATGAGGGAAATTTTTATTCACCCAGCACCACCCTACAAGAATATGTTCAAGCTCGAACCTAAACATCATAATGCACAATATTTCAAAATCAGCGGATGCGCAGAGGGCTAGGGCTATCTGTTATCTTATCTCTATCATATCCATACAGAATCTTCCAAAGTGTTGATTCTCAAGGTGTAAGATTTAACACTTCAGTCTCAGGCAGGAATTATCCTGGGTGTGCATGTGCCCTTGAGTTTTCACGATAACTGGGTTGAGCTATCTTAAAATCAGGCAATTTTTTATACAAATGCCTCATTATTCAGCTAAACAGGGTTAAAGATACATATTTTAAATGTTATTCAGGGATCTGGCTTTGTATAGTGAAGCCGCATGATCAAAGGCACTAGGTTGTTAAGATAAGATGAAAATACGCACGAATCAACAATGGCTCTGGGCTGTTCCGGTTTCTTTGGCAGCACTCGTTATGGCAGGTTGTCAGGAGCGACCTGCACCGCAAAAGGAACAGGTTAAGGTAGAAAAACAGGAAGCTTCTTCTACAATTCCATTAATTCAAGCCAAGGTTGTTCCTGTGAAATTAAGCAAACCGGAAGCCTGTGATGCGGAAGGTTGTACCCAGTATGAGATTCAGACGGTAAAGAGCAACTTGAAATGGGTGGATGACTATTTTATCGATCGGGTGAAAAAAGCCGATCCGATTGCATTTTCTACCACGCCCAATGAAAAGATCAATACTGCCGAAGGAGCGAGTCCCAATTTAAGTCAAAGCTCGACCTATATCCGTTTTGTCAGTCAGCAGTATGACCGGGCAACCTTTGCCATTCAAACTTATACCTATTCATCCGGTGCTGCGCATGGCATGTATCATCAGGAATTTGTCAATTTTGACTTGAAAAACAAAAAGCGTCTGGCACTGCAAGATATTATGGTCAAAGGTGCAGAACAGCAATTATTGAATACTTTATATGATTCAAACAGCATCTGGCTGGAACAGCACAGTATAGATAGAGAAAAACTGAAATTAAGTGATAATTTTTACTATGGTGCCAATGGTATTGTCTTTGTTTATCCCTTGTATGAGCTGGCTTCCTATGCAGAAGGCATGACTGAACTGACCTTGCCTTATTCTGCACTCACTAAACTGATTAAAGCTGAATATCTGCCAGCTTTACCCAAGTATCCATCGTCCTAATTTAAGCTTAATTCGGGTAAATTTGCTTTAATAAGCCACAGCTGTCCGCTCGATCACTGTCTTTTTTAGTGTTTAGCGCTTACACTATAGCCAGTTTTTTTCTTTGCAAAAGATTGGCTATGATCGACCCGAAATTAATCCGAAATAATATTGAGGCTGTAAATTTAGCCTTGGCAAAACGTGGTGTACAGCTGAATGTCGAAGAGTGGGCTTCACTGGAAGCTCGCCGTAAAGAGCTTCAATCGAAAACTGAAGCTTTACAAGCAGAGCGTAATTCGGGTGCTAAACAAGTTGGCCAAATTAAAAAATCTGGTGGCGATGCATCTGAAATAATGGCACGTATGGCTGCCATTGGTGATGAAATTAAAGCTGCTGAAGTTGCACTTGCTGAATTGCAAACTGAAATTGAAACCAAGTCTTTAAGCATTCCCAACATGCCGCATGAATCTGTACCTGAGGGTAAAGATGAAGACGACAACGTTGAAATTTTAAAATGGGGCACACCGCGTCAATTTGATTTTGAAATCAAAGATCATACTGACCTGGGTGAATGGATGGGCGGTTTGGAGTTTGAAACTGCAACCAAATTGACCGGTACACGTTTTAGTGTTCTGAAAGGCCCATTGGCGCGTTTACAACGTGCGCTGACCCAGTTCATGCTAGATACCCATACCCTGAAAAATGGTTATACTGAAGCCTATGTGCCTTATCTGGTTAATGCAGATTCATTGCGCGGTACAGGTCAATTGCCTAAATTTGAAGAAGATTTATTCAAATTGCAGGGTGAAAAAGAATATTACCTGATCCCGACTGCGGAAGTACCGGTCACTAACTTTGTACGTGACGAAATTATTGATCCTGAACGTTTGCCATTGAAATATGCCGCACATACGCCATGTTTCCGCAGCGAAGCAGGCTCATATGGTCGCGATACCCGTGGTTTAATCCGTCAACACCAGTTCGACAAAGTTGAGATGGTGCAAATTGTAAAACCTGAAGATTCGATGCAGGCTTTGGAAGAACTGACCGGGCATGCTGAAGGTATTTTGCAGGCACTTGGTCTACCATACCGTAAAATTATCCTGTGCGGTGGCGATATGGGCTTTGGTTCAACCAAGACCTATGACCTTGAAGTTTGGGTACCGAGCCAAAATACCTACCGTGAAATTTCTTCATGTTCAAATATGGGCGATTTCCAGGCCCGCCGTATGAAAGCACGCTACCGTGTAGACCAGAAGAAAACCGAATTCGTGCATACTCTGAACGGTTCTGGTTTGGCGGTTGGCCGTACCTTGCTTGCAGTGATGGAAAACTACCAGCGTGCAGACGGTTCAATTGAAATTCCTGAAGCGCTTCGTCCATATATGGGTGGTGCAGAATTTATTGATTAATCTTTGGATGGATCGGTAAGTTAATACTTAGCACAGTTTTGTGCATGAAAATTGCTTAAGACAGTCAGATTTAAAATATTGAGGTAGTGTGTGGATATCTTTCCAATCTCTTTAAAGTTGCAACAGCAACCTTGTCTGATTGTCGGTGGTGGGCGCATTGCCTATCGTAAGGCCGTACTTTTGGCAAAAGCAGGGGCAGTCATTGATGTGATTGCGCCTGAAATCGAAACTGATTTACTAGAGATTGTTCGTGCCAGCCAAGGGCAATATGTCCAAGCATCTTTTAGTCCAGATATTCCATTACGCCCTTACCGGTTGGTGATTGCGGCTACCAATGACAAAGCGACCAACATACAGGTTTTTGAAGCTTGCGAAGCTGAAAAAATTCTGGTGAATAGTGTGGATGATCTACCGCATTGCCGTTTTATGGTGCCTGCCATTATCGACCGTTCTCCTTTGGTGGTTTCGATTGCCACCAATGGCAAATCACCAGTTTTATCCCGTCAAATCCGAACCCAACTGGAAGCCAGTATTCCGCATGGCATGGGCAAGCTGGCAGAGTTTTCTGGAAAATGGCGTGCTGCAGTCAAAGCCAAAATTGAAAATCCAGAAGAGCGCCGTATTTTTTGGGAAGACCTGTATGCCAGTCCCCTCAAAGAACAGGTGTTTAATGACAATATCGCTGAAGCGGACCATTTAATTGAACAAGCTTTAATGGAATGGAAAGCGCCAAAAGGTGAAGTCTATCTGGTGGGTGCAGGACCTGGTGATCCTGAACTGTTGACCTTAAAAGCACTGCGTTTAATGCAGCAGGCAGATGTGGTTATTTACGACCGTTTAGTATCGCCTGCGATTATGGACTTGTGCCGCCGTGATGCGGAAAAGGTTTATGTGGGTAAAGCCCGCTCCAATCATAGTGTGCCGCAAGAAGGAATTAATGCACTATTGGTGGAATATGCTGCAAAAGGTAAACGTGTCTGCCGTTTAAAAGGTGGTGATCCGTTTATTTTTGGTCGTGGGGGGGAAGAGATTCAGGAACTGTTTGCTGCAGGTGTGGCTTTTCAGGTAGTGCCTGGGATTACCGCGGCTTCAGGTTGTTCAGCCTATGCCGGTATTCCTTTAACCCATCGTGACTATGCACAAAGTGTACGCTTCCTGACTGGACATTTAAAAGAAGGTTCACCAGAGTTACCTTGGAGTGAGCTGGTGTATGAAAACCAGACCTTAGTACTATATATGGGCTTGGTAGGTCTGGAAAAAATCTGTGCCCAGCTGATTGCCCGTGGCCAACGTCCAGACATGCCGGTTGCACTTATTTCCAAAGGGACTACCCCTGACCAGAAAGTGGTGGTTGGAACCTTGGCCGATATTGCTTCAAAAGTGTCAGAACATCAAATTCAAGCGCCAACCCTGACCATTATTGGGGAAGTGGTAAAATTGCGCGAACAATTACAGTGGCAAGGCTAATTCGAGTCTTGTTACATTGAAAGAGTAGAGAAATCCTGTGATCCACGTTGTTTTATACGAGCCTGAAATTCCTGCCAACACCGGGAATATCATCCGTTTATGTGCCAATACCGGTGCGCAATTGCATCTGGTAAAACCGCTGGGTTTTGAGCTGGATGATAAAAAGCTGAGACGTGCAGGTCTGGACTATCATGAGTGGGCGCATATGAAAGTGTGGGAAAACTTTGCAGAATGTATGGCGCATTTAAAAGAACAGGGAATTGAGAATGATGCCATCTATCCCTTAACCACCAAAGGTTCTGAAACTCCGCATACCTCAAATTTAAACCGTCCAGTGGCGTTGTTGATGGGACCTGAAACACGTGGTTTGCCTGAAAATGTGCGTATGATGTTTCCGGAAAAACACTGGATTCGTTTACCCATGGCTGCTAATTCACGTAGTTTAAATTTGTCTAATGCTACAGCAGTTATTCTGTACGAAGCATGGCGTCAGCAAGGTTTTAAAGAACTGGTTTAATTTCAGAGCATAAAAAAAGACGCATTGAGCGTCTTTTTTTATGCATGAAATCAAAATATTAATGCGTATCATCAAACTCGTTGTGCTGCGGAGCGGGGTGTTTGAAGCCTTTGGTTTTATAACCCAGATACAAAATACCGAACATTGCCCACCATAAACCGAATTTTAATGCAGTATCTTCAATCTCTAGCCACATCGCAAAAATGCTCAGGAAGCCAAGTAAAGGAATGACCACAAAGCTGAGAATGTCTTTGATGCTTTTGGTGCGACCATCTCGTAAGGCATAACGTGAAATAACAGACAGATTTACAAAGGTAAAGGCAGTGAGGGCACCAAAACTGATCATTGAAATCACGATGTCCAAGTCCATGAAACCAGCAGTTAAAGCCACGCCACCAACAATCAGGATGTTGTAAACAGGTGTGTAGCTTTTTGGGCTAATATGACCAAAAATTTTCTTATTGATCACGCCATCACGGCCCATCACATACATTAAGCGTGAAACACCTGCATGTGCAGAAATACCGGATGCCATTACCGTAACGATTGCAAAGTAAAGTACCACAGTTTTGAACGCTACTCCCCCAACGGCTTGAAGAATGTCCGGCTGAGTTGCAGCAACATCTTCAAAATATGTCTTTGGATCGTTCGGGAAGTAAATTTGCATGAAATAGGTACTGATAATGAAGATAATACCTGCGATGAGTGCCGTAAGGAAAATTGCTTTAGGTAGAGTCTTTTCAGTCTCTTTGGTTTCTTCTGCCAGTGAGCTGAGTGAGTCAAAACCGGTAAAAGAGAAACAAAGCAATGTTGCACCGGTAATGAGTGGACCCAAAGCTGTCATTTCATTCCAGAACGGTTCCAGACTCCATAACTGGTATTTGGCATTCGCTAATGTACCATCGGCATTGATCCCACCTGCGAGTAGAGAGTAAACCATCCAGGTGAAGTATGCGATGACTACCAGCTGAATCAATACAATCAGGCCGTTGAAGTTGGCAACAAATCTGGCACCACGCAAGTTTACGCCAGTCATAAATGCGGTCAGTACAACAACCCAAACCCAATGATTCACTTCAGGAAACAAGGCTTCCAGATAAATGACTGCCAAAATGATGTTGACCATGGGTGACAGTAGATAATCCAGCCATGATGACCAGCCCACCATAAAACCGACATTAGGGTGAATCGATTTTTGTGCATAAGTATATGCCGACCCTGATGATGGATAACGACGGATCATGTGTCCATAACTAATAGATGTAAACAGAATTGCAATCAGGGCAATAATGTAGGAAGTTGGCACGTGGTAATGGCTTTCTTCAGAAACCAGACCGAAGGTATCAAATAATGTCATTGGCTGAATATAAGCTAAACCAATAATAATGATGTGCCAGAGTCCAAGCGTTTTTTGCAGTTTAGCTGTCGATTGAGTCCCAGAGATATTTGTCAACGGCGTTATCCTCTTATCGTTGATCAAGGATCAGTCATGTTTACAAGGATCGTTTGAGACGAACGATCCCCCCTAAATGAATAAAACAAAAGTGCGCCAATCTACTCTAGTTTGGTACGTTTTGCCAATATCTTTGTGAGTTTTTAATGCAGAAAATTTGCCACTTGATATAAAAGACTCGCTTTAATTTTCTATATAAAAGTAAAAGCCTGATGCTTAAAAAAACATCAGGCTAATTTTTAGCTATATTCGCTTAATTTTCAATATTTACCAAGCTTTTTCTAAAATCGCTTTTAAATCATTCAAGGTAGCTTCTTTAGGATTGTAAATAATGGAACCATCATTTAATGCTTTGTCTGCGACTTCATCCAATTGTGCTTCTGAAATCTTGCCGGTTTCACGTAAAGTACGTGGCAATTTCGTCAGTGCATACAAGCGATCACGTATGGTCAGAATCGTAGCAATGGTTTTATCGGCACGTAGATGGGCAGGGGTTTGCGCATAAATGTCTGGACCTGCTAAAGGTAGCAATAATTCTGCAATCTTGTCACCATTCACTTCTTTATTGTACTCAAGCACATAAGGCAGAAATAAGTTCATGCATAAACCATGGGGAAGATGCGCAACGGCACCTAGGGCATGTCCTAATGAATGCACCAGGCCTACCATGGAATTGGAGAACGCAATACCAGCCATGGTGGAAGCTTGGGCTAATTCCAGACGGCCAAACTCATCAGCTGGATTATCTAACACATTGAACAGGCTGTTGCTCACTTTTTTGATAGCAGCTGTCGCATACGCATCACTGATCGGATTGGCTGCCATACAGGTGTAGGCCTCCACTGCATGGGTTAGTGCATCCATGGCTGTCATGGCAGTTAAATGTGGTGGCAAAGTCTGGGTCATGCGCGGATCCAGAATTGCCGCATGCGGCATCAGGTAATAGGATGCAAACGGCATTTTGACATTTTTTTCAAGATCGGATACCACAGCCACCATGGTCACTTCTGAACCCGTACCCGATGTGGTAGGAATCACAAAAAATGGTTTTAACGGTTTTGGCAGGTTATGTGCACCTGAATATTTAAGCAGGTCATCGCCGCCTTCGGTTACCAGAATATTGGTTGCCTTGGAAGTATCAATTACTGAACCGCCACCGACAGCAATAATCGCATCACAACTATTATCACGATAAGCTTTCGCTGCATTTCGGACGGTTTGTACGCTTGAATCAGGTGGAATATCATCAAAAATATAACCAATGACTGCATCGGTAGATTCAAAAGCTGCTTCAATTGGTGCAAGCAGGTTGTTGCTGCGTACACCTTTGTCAGTAATGATCAGAGGACGTTTGGCACCTAAAGTAGCAAGTTCAAACGGAATATGTTCTAAGGCAGCATGACCTGCAATGACTTTGACCGGACAGAAAAATTCGTAATAAGGCTTAGCCATGTTATGCACTCCGTTTAAAATAGGATTGAGCTACTTTCAGATAAATATTTGCAGCTCCAGTCAGTTTTTCTTTTAGGCTTAATTCGGTTGGGTATTGTTTTACAGCAAGCTCAGCAAGGAGTTTAGGTAAAATAAGCGCTTCCATTTTGTTTAAGCAGCGGACCAGACGAATGGCAAATGCAATATCTCCATCGGCTATCATACGGTCATGGGCAAAGGCCTGTGCGGTACTTTCCTGAAAGGAAAATACTAAAAAGGCATGGCTTAAGTGCTTAAAAGTAATGGTGAGGTCCGGTTTGCTGTCTACAGATTGCAGTAATTGTAATTGATGGTCTTGCGTGACTTTTGCAATAAAAGCCGGTCCATGGGGAAATACTTTCATTGATAGAACGAAACCCACCGGGAATTTTGCAACTTCCTGTTTGACTTCGGCATCGACTTGACTCGCCATTACCAGACCTCTGCCAATCACATCCATCATGAGTTTGACATAGGTCAGTTGTAAAGCGGGCTTAACGGATTTGGTTGAAATCACTCGCGTATCCCTTATCTAAAGAATATTTTATTTGTTTAGAGTAAATACTCTAATTTATTTTTATGTCAAAAGCAAAATTATTGTTGCATGATTTGAACTTCACTAAAGTAACCGCTGTTGTTTAAAGTTTCAATGATATCGAAGCATAACTTCTCGAATTTTGGATAATCTTCAACTAAATCCTCAATGCGTACCATCTCTAGGCCAGCATAACCACAGGGGTTAATGGTGTGGAAACCAGACAGGTCACAATCAATATTTAGGGCCAGTCCATGATAGCTGCGTCCTTTGCGGATTTTAAAACCCAGCGAACCAATCTTGCGCTCATTGACATAAACGCCCGGTGCATCTGGTTTGGCATAGGCTTCAATGCCATATTTATTCAGCAGTTCAATCATTAAATTTTCAGCATAAGATACCAGCGTGCGTACATTCCAGCCCAAGCGGTTTAGGTCAAACATAAAGTAGGCTACCAGTTGGCCTGGGCCATGCCAGGTCACTTGTCCACCGCGATCCGTTTGTACCACTGGAATATTGCTGGGTATCAGAATATGTTCCGGTTTGCCAGCTTGACCTTGAGTTAAAACCTCATGGTGTTGCAGAATCCACAGCTCATCCGGCGTGTTTTCATCACGGTTTTCAGTCAGGTTTTTCATCTCCTGAAAACGGTCGAGATAAGGTGTGAGCTGGTTAAATTGACGAATAATCAGTTTGGGTTTTAGAACAGCATCAGTCATGTGAAGTGCGTCCTTAAAAATTTTCAACAGGATGCAAGGATTATAATGAAATCATGCCAAGATGGGGGATGATCACTGCACGATTTAAAGCTTTTCGTAGTATTGATAATATTTTTATTGGCTTATAAATAAAAAAACACGCATGACGCGTGTTTTTTACTCTTAAAGTGCAGTTTTAATCAATGGGCAGGCTGCCAAGTCAGCATATAAAGCATGTACCTGTTCCAGTTCGACAAAAACGATTTGGGCAGTTAAAGAGTGATATTTTCCAGTACGTGAAGGTTGTACCTTGATGCTGTTACCATCAAATTCCGGAAAATGTTTTACCAAAATATCTACAACAGCAATATGTAATTCTTCACAGGCTTCACCAATCAGTTTGATTGGATAATCCATAGGGAAAACCCATAGATGTTCCTGAAGTTCGCGAGATGGTGTACGGTCTAACATGGTCATAGTAGTCCCACTTATATATCAAACGCCTGCATAGAGGCAGGCGTTATGTGTTGCTGAATACTAGATGGGGGTGTTGGATAACTTTTCAATCCCCATCCGTATCACTATGTCTTAGTCATTTTCCAGGAATGAACGTAAGTGTTCAGAACGGGAAGGATGACGTAATTTGCGTAGTGCTTTGGCTTCAATCTGACGGATACGTTCACGGGTAACGTCAAACTGTTTACCGACTTCTTCCAGAGTGTGGTCAGTCGGCATGTCGATACCAAAACGCATTTTCAAGACTTTCGCTTCACGTTCAGTCAGGTTTTCCAGTACTTCACGGGTTGCTTCTTTCAGGCCTTCTGAAGTTGCCGCATCAATTGGAGAAGTGATGTTGCCATCTTCAATAAAGTCACCCAAATGCGAATCTTCATCATCACCAATTGGCGTTTCCATGGAAATCGGCTCTTTGGCAATTTTAAGTACTTTACGGACTTTAACTTCATCCATTTCCAGACGTTCGCCCAATTCTTCCGGGGTTGGTTCACGGCCCATTTCTTGAAGTAATTGACGAGATACCCGGTTGATCTTGTTGATGGTTTCAATCATGTGTACCGGGATACGAATGGTACGTGCCTGATCGGCAATCGAACGGGTAATTGCCTGACGAATCCACCAGGTGGCATAAGTCGAGAATTTATAACCGCGACGGTATTCAAACTTGTCTACCGCTTTCATCAAGCCGATGTTTCCTTCTTGAATCAGGTCAAGGAATTGCAAACCACGGTTGGTATATTTTTTCGCAATTGAAATTACCAGACGCAAGTTGGCTTCGACCATTTCCTTTTTCGCACGACGGGCTTTTGCTTCACCTACTGCCATACGTTTAGAAATATCTTTGATTTCCTTAACATTCAAACCCAATTCTTTTTCGATGTCGGCAATCTTTTGCTGGAATGCCAGTACATCGGGACGTACTTTTTCTAAATAAGTTTTTTGTTCAGCTGGCGCTTTGGCAATTTGCTCATTTAACCAGGCTGGATTTGATTCCTGCCCCGGGAAAGACGTACGGAATTGAGTACGGTCCATACGGCCACGGCGGACTGCATAACGCATTACTTCACGTTCAGACGTGCGGATCTGTTCATGGGTGCCACGAATCATTTCAGAAATGATGTCAAATAGACGCGGAGTGAATTTGAACATCATAAACACGGTTGCCAGTGCTTGGAGCGCTTCATCTGCCTGTTTGCTGTTACGACCGTGTTTTTCAATGACAGCTTTGGTTACTTTCCAGGCTTCTTCCAGTTCAGCAAAACGCACACGTGCAATTTCTGGATCAGGACCGGACTCACCTTCAGAATCATCCTCAGTTTCAGTTTCAGTTTCAGATTCTTCTTCTTCGTCATCGTCCAGTTTTACATCTTTGGTCGATTTAGATGTTGATTCTTCATCCTCATCGATATCCGCTTCATCTTCTAAAACTTCTGGAATTTCTTCATCAGATTCCGGGTCTAAATAGCCCGATAAAATATCAGCAAGACGACGTTCACCTTCGGTAACATCATTATATTCTTTTAATACAACTTCAACGGCATTTGGCCAGTAGGCAATCGAGTGCAGAACGTCACGGATACCTTCTTCAATGCGTTTGGCAATGCTAATTTCGCCTTCACGTGTTAAGAGTTCAACCGTTCCCATTTCACGCATGTACATACGTACGGGATCTGTGGTGCGACCAGGTTCGTTTTCAACAGAAGCAAGTACGGCTGCCGCTTCTTCTTCGGCAACTTCATCGGTCGCTTCTGCACTGGTGCCATCGAACATGGTGTCATCAGATTCAGGTGCACGTTCATGAACAGGAATACCGACATCCTGAAGCATCTGAATGATGTCTTCAATCTGTTCGCTTTCCGTGATCGAGTCTGGGAGATGATCGTTAACCTCAGCGTAAGTTAAGTAACCTTGCTCTTTGCCTCGGCTAATCAGAGCCGCTACTTGCGAAGTAGGGGAAGTCATATCGCTCATCTTTGCTTACTCTTCGTTGAATCTGTGGCAGTGAAAAACCGTGTATGATAGCACAATTTGCTTAAAATTGTTTTGAATATTGATTGCTCAAGTTTCATTTAAAAATATAAATTTGATTTAACAGCTGTTTTCAATATTGGGCTGAAACTTTTTTTTTCAAGTCCATAGAGTGGATCACTCAAATTATGTTGAGTTTTTATTGGTCCATGCTGGAAATTCCAGGAACTAATAAATACACAATTTTTAGGGAGAAAAACAAGATTAAACCCGGTTTGCGGGAGAAAAAAATAAAAATACTTGACAAGAGTGCGTAAGCAGGATAAATAGCGCCTAGACCCATTCACTTTTTTTCACCATGAGGTAGTTTTAGTGTCTTCTACAGATTTTGAACTAGATGATAGCTACAGTGATGATGATGTTAGTTTTGATGAAGTATCAAGCAAAATTAGTGCTAAAGAGTCGTTAGAAAAACGTCGTCTGATTGATGACCTTCTTGCACAGCGTCGTTTAGAGCGTGAGCTGAAAGATTTTGACTATGATCTGGATGATGACGACGATTTTGATGATGAAGAAGACTAAAATAGGATTCTGCATAGCGGGCTAAAATGCTATGCTATGTCGCAGTTATTTTACAAACCTGGATTTTAAATGAGTGCTTTAGATTTAGACCTTTTGAGCGAATATCTAGATGGCGACCAGAATGAATATGGTCTAGATTTTCCGGCTACTCATGGCTTTTTATGTGCAATTGCGGTTGGTCCGAAATTCGATAAATGGCTGGACGAACTTTTTGATAACAATCACAAGAAAGTGCCTGCTGAAATCATTGCTCAAGTAAAAGCCTGGTTAGAATCAATTCGTCAAAGCTTGGCGAATGAAGAAGGAATTGAGTTTCCTTTTGAAATTGAAGAAGCAGAAGTGGATTCAAGTTTAGGTGACTGGAGTGTCGGCTTTGTCGACGCCATGTTCTTAAACGAAGATGCCTGGTTCACTCCTGAACATGAAGAACAATTGGTTGATTTAACTTTGCCAATGATGGTGTTCAGTGGTGTGGATGAAGAAGATCCGCAAATGGAATCTTTCCGTCGCAATGGTCAGTTGATGGATGAAATTGCTGAAGAAATTCCGGATAATTTAAATGAATTATATTTGATGTACCATACGCCAGCTTGATGTGACATCTTGTGCTGTTCTAATCGCAGCTTATGTATGTATTTATCCCAAATTAATTTGTTAATCAAAAAGCACCATAAGGTGCTTTTTGATTTGTTCAACTGGCTATTTTCTGGATTTTAATTTCAAGAAGAGTAGACTCATCCACTGATAGGCAATAAAGAATAAAGCAAAATGTATTGCAACGATGAGTAACATAAATACGGCATAACCTGCTAGACCCATTTTTTCAGCAGATTGAATAATTTGTTCAGCATTCGGGTTCATCATGACCAAAAAGAATATAATAAAACACTCCAAAGTAATTGCAATCGCGGTATTTCCCCAGACCAAGATATTGCGTTCTTGTGCAGTCGGCAAGCGTTGTTCTTTTTGCAGGAATTTAATTACATGACGAATCATGGTAACCAAAAAAATAGCAACGAAGAGCATTAAGCCAAGATTGGCAACAAACAATAAAAACAAAACGCTGAGAATTAAAACCACGCCATAATCGATAGCAAAACTTTTTAGATATTGTTGCATTTAAGCCCCTGATAAAATCAATTAGTTCTTCATTTTGCGTAGTTGTCTACGGTATAGGAGGATGGCGATAATCACCAGGATAATGAGGATAATACCATGGCTGACTTGGCTAAATATTCGCTGCATGAGCTGTTGGTTTTCACCAAAGTAAAAACCAACACAAGCCAGAAATGTAGTCCAGATGATGGTCCCTAAGCCACTGTAAAACATAAATTTCCAAAAAGGCATGTGGCTCATGCCAGCAGGAATACTAATCAGTGAGCGAACTGCCGGAATCATACGACCAAAGAATACGATGCGATGTCCATAATGCTCAAACCAGTCCAGAGACTTTTTAACATCACTAGATTTTATAAACATATATCTGCCATAACGGTCAACGAAACGGAAAATACTGTCATGGTTAAACTTATAGCCAATCCAATACAGTAAAGCAGCTGCAAGCAATGAACCGAAACAACCGGCAATGATGACGCCAAATAAAGTCAGCTGGCCTTGTGATGCAGAATAGCCAGCCGAGGGCATGATGATTTCAGAAGGAATAGGCGGGAATACGTTGTCAAGAAACATCAGTAGGGCAATACCGAGATAGCCCAATTGTTCCATGATGGAGATAATCCATTCTGTCAGATTCATAAAGTGATAAAAATAATCGTGATATTTACACCATCCTAAAGTTTATTAGATTTAGGGTAAAGTGTAGCCAGGTAATCAGTCTGGATTATTCCTGGCTATGAATCAGAGTATGGATATAAACTTTTCTCAAACTATAGGCGAGAGCAAAAGGAATCACACTGAGTAGGGCATATTCTATAAAATTAGGTGTAAGGTGATATGCAATAAATATGGAAAAAATGCTGCCAATAATAGCACCCATCATCACAATAAAAAGATGGGATTCCTGCTCTAGAGTTTGTTTAATGTGTTTGACTTTTTGTAGATTTCTTTCGCGTGCAAGGTAAAAGCGTCGAGTATAATTGGCGGAACGACTAATTGCTCTTGACATAATTTAACTCCTTTTCACGTTATAAATTAATATGTTGTGGGATTATTGTAATTTTTATCTCAGACTATCAGATTGTTTGTGACTTGACACACATTAATAGTAAAAATTGGTGATATTTTTTTATTTATTGTTAATTTTAGGTAAATAAAAGTCCTCTTGTGATTAATGCTGATCAGTTAAGGAATTTAAAAATAGACTCTTAAATTTTTGGCTTCATGACGGAGTCTGGGTATTTTAAATCAGATACTTGCAGACCATTTTTTACTTTGGTTTCGCCCTGAGAAGCATTGCTTCCTCAGATCAAAGCTATTTGTTATCCGCAAAACTCATCAGCCACTATCAATTCGCAAATTTATTGCAGAAAGAATCATTTTTTAATGTAGTGCTGTTTCAACAGGCTGTGGATGAATTTTCCAAATATTAAATATAATCATGAATTAAAAAAAGAAAATGCCAGTCAATTGTTTAACTGACTGGCATTACTTTTGTGAGTACTTTTATTGGAGGCGTTCGATTACAGACGTTTGCGTTTAGCGGCTGCAATTTGTGACTGACGCATACGGAAACCGGCTTTTTGCTTCTCGCTGGTTTTGTCGATGCAGTATTTACATGATACGCCATGTTCATAGCTTGGAAGTTCTACTTCTTCAGGAAGTAAAGGCCAGCCACAAGCATGACACTTGGTGTTCTGGCCTTCTTCTACACCATGAGTTACGGCTGTACGGCCATCAAACACGAAACATTCACCTTCCCACATACTTTCATCAGCAGGAGTTTCTTCCAGGTATTTTAAAATACCGCCTTTCAAGTGATAGACCTCATTAAAGCCTTCTTGCAGCAATAATGATGTTGATTTTTCACAGCGAATACCACCCGTACAGAACATGGCAATTTTCTTGTCTTTATGCTGTTCCAGCTGTTTTTTTACATATTCCGGGAATTCACGGAAGGTTTCAGTTTTAGGATCAATTGCGCCTTTAAACGTACCGGCTTTATATTCGTAGTCGTTACGCGTATCAATCAAGATCACGTCGTCACGTGCAATCAGTTCGTTCCATTCTTTCGGATCAAGATAGTGACCGACTAAATCGCGAGGTTTGACTTCAACGCCTAAAGTCACAATTTCTTTTTTCAGTTTAATTTTCATTTTACGGAATGGCTTGTCAGAGCTGTGTGACTCTTTATATTCCATTGCGTTAAAACCTTCATCCAGAAGAAACTGGTGGATGGTATCAATTGCTGCACGGTCACCTGCTACAGTACCGTTAATGCCTTCTCCTGCAACAATAAGAGTTCCACAAAGATTGATGGTTTTTACCAAATCAAGAAGACGTTGCTGCAGATCGGCCGGATCTTGAACTTCTTTAAATTGATATAGTGCCGCAACAACCCAGTCAGTGGTCGCTTGCTGTTCTACAGGTGCAAGCTGTTCTACAGTAGCGTTCATGGAAAACTCCAAATGTATTAAGGTAAGACAAAATTTAAGCCGCATATTCTAACGTGAATTGGCACAATTAGCGATAAAACCTAGTATGAAATATGGTTTTTCATTTGCTGCTGTGGGATGTATGATGCCTGTGCTGATGGTTTATCAAATCAGAAAAGCGGTCTGAATTTTCCAGATGTGAACATTGTTGAATTTCGGAGTTTATTTTGAGTACTGATCGTCGAATTGCTTCTTTGACCCCATGTGCAGGGCGTTGCTCTACGGTGTTTGGTGATTCGGTCTGTCGGGGGTGCCGTCGTTTTAATCATGAAGTGATTAAATGGAATACCTATACAGCAGAGCAGCATACAGCTATTTGGCGTCGATTAGATTCGCAACTTGATCAGATTTTGATTCCAATGTTGCCTATGGCGGATATCACCCATGTTGAAGGTTTTGTTTTATCCAAGCGTGTTCGTTTGCGTCCTGATGCGAGCAAAGGGCGCAAGCTGTACCATGCATTAAAGTTGTGTGAGAAAAATCGCCATTTCACCGATGATAGTGGGTTAGGTATTCACTATAAAGATGTTCGTCCTTTGTGGGATGAATTTGAGCGACGTATATTGGCACTTGCCACAGCCAGTTATGATTTGGCCTTTTTACGCGCTGATGGCATCAGTATGCATTTGCTGCAAAGTCTGGAAGAAGAGGATTAAGTCCTCTTTTTAAACTTAAAATTTATAAAAAAAATTCTTATTGTCGTGTGCATTGAAATCATTTTGCATTAAAAAATCATCAGACTTGACCAGGAAGCCTGATGATTTTCATTTTTTGTGGCAAGCTTTGTTGTCTCGTTTAAAGATTATGCTGCAAACGGTACTGTACAATTTCTTCAATGGTAATCACGGTTAAATGATGAGTCTGTGCATAGGACAGAACCTGAATACCAGATGCCATCGTACCGTCAGGATTGGTCAGTTCACATAATACACCAGCGGGTTTCAAGCCAGCCAAACGTGCCAGATCAATGGTGCCTTCAGTATGGCCACGACGCGTCAGTACCCCACCTTCGCGCGCGCGTAAAGGGAAGACATGACCAGGTCGGTTGAGATCACTTGCCACAGCACCATCTTTAATTGCCGCTTTTACTGTGCTGGTACGGTCTTTTGCCGAAACGCCTGTAGTGACACCTTCTGCTGCTTCAATGGTCACGGTAAAAGCTGTTTTAAAATGGCTGGAGTTATCTGTCACCATTGGGGGAAGTTCCAGATGGTTAGCGAGTTCATCAGTCAAACAAAGACAGACAATGCCTGAGCCATCGCGAATCATACGGGCCATGGTGTCTACAGTTAAGGTTTCTGCAGCCACGATCAGGTCGGCTTCATTTTCACGGTCAAAGTCATCCATGACTAAAACGGGTTTGCCTTGGCGGATATCTTCTAAAGCTTTCTGGATGCGTTGTTCAGCAGGAGGAAGGGCAGAAAAGAAAATTTCGGGTTGAATCAAACTAGACATTGAAACGCTCTCGTAAAATAAACATACGGTTGAACATTTCAGGACTGATGCAGAAATGGGGTCGCAGCGATATATCACATATCAATATCGGTTACGTCGTCTTCTTTCATCCGGACTATACCGTCGGCTTTGGTTTTTCACCAAATCTGCGAGTAAACTTTAACCAGTTTGCAGGCTCGTGGGCTGATTAAATCCTATAGCAATATAGTTTTAATTTACCACCGGTGGGGAATTGCACCCCGCCCTGAAGCGATGTGTCATAAGTATAGACCTGTTTTTAACAGTGGGTACAAATTTCTATAGATGAATCAGTCATATCCATAGTCAAACTAAGAATAACTTTAGAATAAGTTTATAATTATGAATATGTAGGGTATAAAAAAGCCCGCAGAAGCGAGCTTTTTGAATATTTTGATCTGAACTGATCAGTTTAGGCAACCTGTACAGGAATACAGTTGGCGGTATGGTTCACTGTATTGTCCGGGTTAGCATATACCAGACGAGGTTTATGGGCATTCGCTTCAGCTTCGGTGAAATCGCCAAATGTTGCGATAATCATTAAATCGCCCACATCAGCCTGCAGGGCAGCACCACCATTGACTGAAATAATGCCAGAATTTTCTTCACCACGGATGGCATAAGTGGTAAAACGCTTACCATTAGTCACGTTCCACATATGAATTTCTTCATATTCACGGATACCGGCTAAATCCATTAACACGCCGTCAATTGCACAAGAACCTTCATAATGTAATTCTGCTTGTGTCACGACACAACGGTGGATTTTAGCTTTTAATAAACGAGAAAGCATGGCTAGCGTCTCCTTAGTCGACCTAAGATTTTATCTTAGTTAAATCAAATCACTTCTTACTGGATCAGTAATCCGCAGAAAGCGCATTTTGCTCCGAAAAAAGCAACATGGCAAGAAGGAAAATTCAATTATTTGTAGAATGATCAGTTCGGTTTGTACGCGTTAATTTGATTCATGGTTGTCTGAATGTCACCGTTTACCAGCAATTTAATGCGAGATAAAGCATGTGCAATGGCATCATCCATTAAACCTTGTTCGCTGCTTGGTGCTTTGCTCAGGACATGACCTGATACGCGTTCTTTGGAACCTGGGTGACCGATACCGATACGTAAACGATGGAAATTGGGACCTGTATGCGGAACGATATCACGTAAACCGTTATGCCCACCATGACCACCACCTGTTTTCAGGCGAATGACACCGGGATTCATATCCAGTTCGTCATGTGCGATGAGCATGGCTTCAGGAGCAACTTGATAGAATTTGGCGAAGGGTACAACACTTTTGCCGGAGGCATTCATAAAGGTTGTGGGTAACAGCAGACGAACGTCTTGACCTTCGATGTTACCTCGACCACTGATTCCGTGGAATTTAGGATCGGCTTTGAGAGAGATGCCATATTGTTCTGCAAGGCGTTCAACGAACCAGAAGCCTGCATTATGGCGGGTTTGGGCATATTCCTTACCAGGATTGCCCAAACCAACAATTAGCGAAAGTTTTGACACTAATTTACACCGTTAACACTTATGCGCGTTTAAAGTCAGCGTGCATTGGAGTGTTTTTAGCTGGGTGACGTTGTAAAGCTTGGATTTTAACGCTTTCAACTTTGTCACCAACTTTGATTTCAACAACTTCTTCAAAGAAAGCGTTGTCTTCAAGTGCTTTAACAAGTTCACGAAGTTCTAAAGTAACCGCTACAGGTTCAGCAGCACCACCGTAGATGATTGCTGGTACTTTGCTTTGAAGACGAAGGCGGCGGCTCGAACCTTTCCCTTGAACTGCTTCTTCACGTGCTGCTGCGTTTAATACGAAGTTTGCCATGATAGACATTCCTAATTTAAGTTTAATTAAGCTGAGTTTTCGACCAGCTCAGCGATAGAAAACCCTGCCAAAGGCAGGGTTTTGAAAATTTAGCGCTATATTATAGATAAGAATCAAACATTGCGCTAATAGATTCTTCGTTGTTAATACGACGAATTGTTTCAGCAACCATGCTGGCGACTGAAACTTGGCGAATCTTACCAAGTTCTTGAGCTTCTTGAGAAAGAGGAATGGTATCCGTAACAACGAGCTCGTCGATTACAGAGTTTTTCAAGTTCTCAATTGCTTTACCAGAAAGTACTGGGTGAGTTGCATAGGCAACTACACGGCGCGCACCAAACTGTTTCAGTGCATCAGCAGCTTTACACAAGGTACCTGCTGTATCCACCATGTCATCCACGATGACGCAGTCACGATCTTTTACATCACCAATCAAATGCATCACTTGTGATTCATTGGCTTTTTGACGACGTTTATCGATGATTGCAAGATCGATATCACCCATTTGTTTCGCTACAGCACGTGCGCGAACTACACCACCAACGTCTGGAGAAACAACCATTAGGTTATGGTGTTGCTGTTGACGAAGATCAGCAAGTAATGCAGGAGTACCGTAGATGTTGTCTACAGGGATATCGAAGAAACCTTGAATCTGGTCAGCATGAAGGTCGATCATTACTACGCGGTCAATACCGACAGTTGTCAGCATGTCTGCGACAACTTTTGCGGTGATTGGCACACGGCTTGAACGAGGACGACGGTCTTGACGAGCATATCCGAAGTAAGGGATGACAGCAGTAATACGACCTGCACTTGCACGACGCAAAGCATCAGCCATAACAAGGACTTCCATCAGGTTGTCATTTGTTGGGGCACAAGTAGGTTGTACTAGGAATACGTCTTTACCACGAACATTTTCAGTAATTTCGACAGCGATTTCACCGTCAGAAAATTGACCTACAGATGCTGCACCTAAAGGGATGTGCAGATGGCTTACGACTTTTTGGGCGAATTGTGGATGTGCAGTTCCACTAAAAACGACAAGATTGGGCATGAAGCACCCTTGGCGGTTGGAATGTTTGAAAGTAGATGGCAGGGGCGGCTGGATTCGAACCAACGGATGCCGAGATCAAAACCCGGTGCCTTACCACTTGGCGACGCCCCTAATGCGGCAGAACTTTAATATTTTTGCGGTTCTGTGTCAAGGTGAATTAACAAATGAACATGCAAATACTATTCTGTCTTTTTTGAGAAAATGGCAGGGGCGGCTGGATTCGAACCAACGGATGCCGAGATCAAAACCCGGTGCCTTACCACTTGGCGACGCCCCTAAATTTGATTGCTGTATTGTGATTTAAACCATAAGTTTAAATGGCAGGGGCGGCTGGATTCGAACCAACGGATGCCGAGATCAAAACCCGGTGCCTTACCACTTGGCGACGCCCCTAATACAGTAATCTACAGATGAATATGATGGCAGGGGCGGCTGGATTCGAACCAACGGATGCCGAGATCAAAACCCGGTGCCTTACCACTTGGCGACGCCCCTATCATATAACCTTGAAATGACGTAATGGTGATTCATTTAAACTATTGACCAAGTAAGCTTTACAAGGTGAATGAGCTAAAATCTCATCAATATTCATGTCAGCGGTTACTTCAGTAAAAACACAAGCACCTGTACCTGTAAGTTTTGCAATACCGAACTGGTCTAAATACTGCATCGCTTCATTTACTTCAGGATATAGGCTTTTTGCCAAAGGCTCAAAGTTATTTCCAAAGTTAAATGGCTTTAACTGATAGGCGCAAAATTTAGTAGGCTTCGTGTCTCTTGTCAACGTTTTTTGTGAAAAAAGCAATTGAGTGCTGATAAAACAATCAGGTTTAAGCACAATGTATTGTTTTTGATCTAAGTCTATGAATGTTAAGTGTTCACCAATACCTTCCGCCCAGGCATTGCGGCCATGGACAAAAACTGGAACATCGGCACCTAACTTGAGTCCCAGTTCGGCCAACTGTTCAATACTTAAGCCACATTGCCATAACTGATTGACCACAATGAGGGTAGTGGCTGCATTGGATGACCCCCCACCAAGTCCAGCACCCATAGGAATATTTTTTTCAATGCGGATATTTAAGCCTGAATATGCTTTTGCATACGGCTTTAAAATCTGTATTGCCTTGAAAATCAGGTTCTGTTCCAAATCAACACTATTTAATCCATTAATACTAATTTCAGGACTTGCTGTTTGGCTGAACTCCAGCCAGTCATACAGGTCAATGAGCTGAAAAATGCTTTGCAATTCATGGTAGCCGTCGTCACGACGGCCGGTGATATGCAAAAAAAGATTAAGCTTGGCAGGAGCGGGAACACGAATCATAGAATTTTAAACTTTTGAATAGGCTTAACGGTTTTGAATGAGCATTGTAATACGGTTTTCCTGACCGGATTCAAGCATATGTTTTAGAACTAGCTTGTTCGGTAACTGGGCTTGCTCGTTATAACTGAGATCTACTATCCAGCCATCTTCCAAGAACTGGATGGGGCGGTTTTGCTCATCTTTACTGATTTTTGCCAGCATGGTTGCCGGTTTGGCCTGAACCCAATCGACTAAATGAGTAATCGGGGCTTGCCAGCCTGTGGCACGCTCGAGTAACTCTTCCGGACTATCTGCTGTAATCAACCCGGTTTTTGCACTATTGAGGGTGACATTACCCGGTTGGCCTGAAATCTGGGTTTTACCCACTCCCAAAATTCCGCTTAATTCGATGTCGAATGCATCCTGCTGTTGTACCCAGGTAAAAAAGGCACTGCCAGATTGTCCCGGAGTTCTTACCCCAATTTTACCTTGCAGATTAAAATTCTTCGCAGCTTCTGGAATTTGAGCAACATTCGGTGCTTGAGGCTGGGTGTATTGTTGGCAACCGCTCAGGATTAGCGTGCTTGCTGCAATCAGGCTTAAACTGAATTTTGAAAAAATGTGCATACAGATAGTTAACTCTTTTTCATTTGTTGCGGTAACAGTAACGATTTCAATTGCTCTAATTGCGGATCATTCGGATGATTTTTTTGTAATTGTTGTAACACTTCATTAAATTTTGTCAGTTCACCTTGCATGTATAAAGATTTGGCATAACGTACACCAATTTTCACATTTTGACTTAATTGGTAGGCTTGCTCTAACACTTGAGCTGAAGTTTTAAAGTCATTTTGTAAATAAGTGATATAGCCTAAAGTATCTAAAATAGAGGCCTGTTCCGGAGCAAATTCCAGAGCATGTTCAACATACTTGCGGGCTTCATCTAAACGCCGGTTTTGCAGGGCAAGCGTATAGGCATAGGCATTTAAGTAAGTTGGGCTATTTGGCTCAATTTCCAGCAATTTTTTCAATAATTTATCCAGTTTATCTTTGTCTTGAAAAGCATCAAGTAGTAACACTTCGGAGTAAATTAGTTCCGGGTCATCCTGGACGTTTTTAATGGCTTCATCGAGCAGGCGTATTGCTGCTTTTTTATTGTCCATGCGTTTTAAAATATCGGCCTGAGCCTGATAGAGGAAACTGGCATATTGTGGGTAATTGACCCGTTCTTGGGTGAGGAAGCGCAGTGCATCGGTGGGCTGGTTCTGGGCGGAAAAAATATTAATCATGTTGCGGCGCGAAACTGTGTACAGGCTGCCATCAACCAGACGGTAATAGGCTTTTGCAGTTTCAAAATGTTGTTTACGCTCGGCATTGACTGCTAGATAATAATAGGCCTCATTTTGATATTGCGTGGAATATCGCAGCTCAACTAAATATTTTTCAGCTTTTTCATATTGTTCTAAGTCAATACTGGTTAAACCGGCAATAAACAATGCTTCTTCTTCATGGGGCCATTTTTTTAACAGGGCTTCAAGTTTATTGAGAGCTTCTTCTGACTTATTTAATTTAATCAGATATTTAATTTCCGCTAAGCGAACTTCGATATTGTTTTTATGTTTGCGGCTGGCTTTATCGTACCATTTTAGGGTTGCTTCATCATCCCCCAAGGCACTGAGTAAATTGGCCTTCATTAAAATAAAGCCGGTCACATTGGCACGCTTTTTTAATGCACGACTAATGGTGGTCAGGGCCTGCTCCAGTTGCCCGTTTTGAGCTTCCAAGCCTGCAATCAGCACCAGTACAGAAGGATTGTCCCGTTCTTTACTTTTACGCAAGGCATCAATCAGAAAATCCCGATCTTCAGGGTCTTCAGGGGCAATTCCGGCCAGAATTTTTTCCAGGTCTGCATTGGGGTCAATATTTAAAATTTTGTCCAGCGTTTCTGCGGCCAGTTCATATTCATGGGCTTTTAAGGCAATATGTGAAAGATAAAATAAAGCCGGCACATCGGTCGGTTCTTGCACCACCCAATGGGTGGCAATATCCAGGGCTGCTTTTAGATCATTCTGTTCAATCGCAACATTTAAGGCGCGCTGTTTAACCGTGGTGGAATTGCTTTTAATTGCAAGCACGGTGTAGTTGTGTAATGCTGTGGGAATGTCTTGATAGGTCAGTGCAAATTCAGCAATCATGCTTTGTTTTATGGCATTATAATTTGAATTGGCATGATAAATTTCTCCAGATGCTCTAATATGAGCACTGTAAGCCATGCTACCCACAAGTAAGAATGTGGTAGAATATTGCTTAATTGTCGCGCCGTTTATCCGGCTATTTGTTTGACGCAATTTTTCTTGATCCAAGTAATGCTTTTTATGACACCAATACTGCACAATAGCATAAATTTAGCGAAATGATGATCTGATATGTCTTTCTTTGCATTGGGTGTCAACCATCAAACCGCCTCTGTAGAGCTGCGTGAGCAGATTGCATTTAATCCTGAAAAATTAATGCACCTGCTTGCCCTGCAAAGCCAAAACCATGACCTGAATGATATGGTGGTGGTCTCTACATGTAACCGCACCGAAGTTTATGCCATGTCTGAAAATGCGGACATGGTAATGAATTGGCTCGCCGAAGCAAATGGCCTAGATGTTAAACAATTGTTTAATCATGTATATCGTTACGAAAATGCGCAGGCAGTGACCCATTTAATGCGGGTAGCCAGTGGTCTGGATTCACTGATGCTAGGTGAACCGCAAATTTTGGGACAGGTGAAATCTGCATTGTCTCTGGCTAAAGATGCACATACCGTTTCGCTGGATTTAAACCGAATTTTTGAATACGCCTTTTATGCAGCCAAACGTGTGCGCTCGGAAACAGCAGTGGGGAGTCATGCTGTTTCGATGGGCTATGCCGTTGCCCAGCTGGCCCTGCAGGTGTTTAGCAAACCTGAAAAACTGACCGTGATGGTGGTGGCTGCTGGGGAAATGAACAGTCTGGTGGCGAAGCATTTAGCGGAAATGGGAGTGGGGAAAGTCCTGATTTGCAACCGTACCCGTGCGCGTGCAGAAAGTTTGGCACAAGAAATTGCCCATCGCGTTGATGTGGAAATTATTGAATTCTCTGATTTGGCTGCAAATTTACACCGTGCAGACGTCATTTCAAGCTGTACCGGAAGTCTGCATCAGGTTATTTCATATCAAGATGTTAAAACAGCGTTGAAAAAGCGTCGTTATCAGCAAATGTTGCTGGTCGATTTGGCCGTTCCGCGCGATATTGATCCCAAAGTGGAATCTCTGGATGGCGTTTATTTATATGGGGTGGACGACCTGCAAAGTGTGATTGACGACAATCTTGCCCAACGTCGCCAGGCTGCGGTTGAAGCCGAGGTGATGGTCAATCAGTTAGCTACAGAAATGCTGACCCAGGAAAAAATCAAAAAAGCTGGCAGTACCATTCAAGCTTATCGTGAACAGGGTGAAGTACTCAGGCAAGAAGAACTGGCTTTGGCAATCTCACGTCTGGCTAGTGGTGACAATCCTGAGCAGATTTTGCAGGAATTATCGTATCGCCTGACACAAAAACTACTGCATCCGACTTCAATCTTGTTGCGACAGGCAGCCAAGGCTGAAGATCCGGCTTGTTTTGAATCGATGCGTGATCAATTAGAAGATGTATTTGCTAAACGGCGTAATATCAAGCATAAATCATAAATACTAAATTATAGCCGCTCGCTTAGTCTTCCAGCAGGGTAAGCGAGCGCTTTTTATCAATCTCGTAAATTTTCTGTTTCAGGTTGCGCATTTCGGCAATGCTGGTGAACTTTTTAGATTTGAGTTTTTGTTGCAAACATTGATATTGCAGTTTGATGGAAAAATCTTCTGCCAGTTTATCGGCCTGCTCAGGTGATGAGGTGTAATCACTGACATTGGCATGTAGCAAAATATTTTGCAGATCATGGTGATAAGGCGCACAGGCACCTAAGACATAATACTGCGACAGCTCGGTATCATCAGGTAAATCCTCAAAAATGATATTGAAGATATCAAGAATTTTAAACAGCAGTTGATCGTGTGAAATCAAGGCGCGTAGCGGTTCAAAATGAATATACAGATAGGGGTGATTCATTAAAATCGCAATGACATATTCTTCTGCATCAATCTTGGTGCTAAAGCTTAAGGATGCATCATTGTTGACCTGAGGTTGCCATTTGCGGTTAAAGCCCAGTTTTTCTCTAAAGAACTGCTGTAATAAGTAACGGTACGAACCCTGTTTTGGCAACAGTTCGGTCAGTTGACGTAATTCACCCATGACCTGACTTTTACCTTCTGGCTTGGTCACATCATGATTCTGGGTAAGATGCGCAAAGACAAAATCGGAGAGTAATGGCGCTTGCTGTAACAGACGGTGAAAGTTTTCAATACCTTCACGGCGAATCAGCGAGTCTGGATCGTGATCATTGGGTAACACAAAAAACTTGAGTTCACGGCCATCATTGAGTAGCGGCAGGGCAATTTCGAGTGTACGGCGGGCGGCTTTTTGTCCGGCAGCATCACCATCGAAAGCAATGGTAATACGGTTGTTTTGTTTGAATAAAATATTCAGGTGTTCGGTATTACTTGCTGTTCCCAAGGTCGCCACAGCCCCGGAGATGCCATATTGCTGCAAGGCAATAACATCCATATAACCTTCAACCATCAGCCAGTCTTGGGCTTTCTGTTTGCGACCTTCATATAAACCATACAGTAACTGGTTTTTATGAAATACTTCGGAGTCAGGCGAGTTGATGTACTTGGGTTTGATTTCGTCATTTAAGGCACGACCACCAAAACCAACGACGCGACCTTTAGCATCACGAATCGGGAAAATCACCCGATCACGCAGCAGGTCAAAATCGCGTCCATTGTTACTGGTACGGATCAGCCCCAGTAGTTTTAAGCCTTCAATATCCTGTGGAAAAGCTTTTTCCAGATGTTGCCAATCTTCTGGCGCATAGCCTAAACGCCAATAGTCAATGGTCTCTGCACTTAAGCCACGTTGCTTGAAATATTGCTGGGCACTGGTACTTTGTGGTAACTGGCGCTGGTAATACTGGGCGATGTTTTCCAGTAGATCAAACAGGTTGCCGTCTTGTACGGTTTCTTCCATTGGCATCTGTTCAAAAGATGCAAATGGATCATCATAGTATTCGGTTTCTTGCGCCTGAAATTCTGCAAAAGGATCAAAGTGTGCTACAGGCGCTGCATTCGGTGTTTGATCGGTGGTGTTTTTCGGTTGTTCTTGCAGCTGTGTTGCTGCGGCAGGTTTTATGGATTCACGTTTATATTTGATTTTATTACTGTCGTTATTGTCTTTTGGTAGTTCAATACCAGTACGGCTCGATAGATCCTTCATCACATCAATAAAGTTACGACCGTCAATATCCATTAAAAAGCGGATTGCATTGCCGTTGGCCTGACAGCCAAAACAGTGAAAATATTGCTTGTCACGATAGACATGGAAAGATGGCGATTTTTCCTGATGAAAAGGGCAGCAACCTGAATAGGTGCGACCAGTTTTCTTGAGTTTCACGCGCTGACCAATCAGATCGACAATATCGGTACGATCCAGGATTTGATCAATCGTGTGTTGAGGAATAGCCATAGGTATGCAATCGGGTGGTAATTTATCTAAATGGCTGACAAATAAGCTGTCAGAATTTCCGCATATTAAAATTGCGGCATCGGTTAAAAGTTAATTTGTATACCTTTTGCGCAAAATGATCAATATGATGCATTGAAATGACAAAAGGGCAAGTATGATAACTTGCCCTTCATGAAAATGCGACCGATAAGCCAAGCTTATTCTGATCTTGGCATCCCAGTTGCTGCCTCTGCTTGTGATATTATTGCTCTGGTGCAGGAGGAATGCTGCTTTCAGTTTTAGGACGATCCAGCAAGCCAAAACTGATGCGATTGGTGAAACTGCGTTTTTCACTCTGCGCTGCATTTTGCTGTTGCTCTGCTTCGGTCGAGCTTTGCGCTTCGCGACCAAAAATACCTAGAGTGGCGCGGTTAAACCAGCTGCCTTCACCATGTGCAGCACGCATGTTCACGCTACCATCAGCTTTAACCAGATGCGGATAATTCAGCTTTAACACTTCAATGTACTGCTGTGAAGTCTGCTGATCGCCCAACTTGTCATACCCGTAAGCCATGGTGGCTAAAGCTTCAGGAACTTGCGGGGTTTGTGGATAATGTTCGACTACCCATTGTGAACGTTCAACGGCAGCAAGCCATGCTTTACGCTTAATATTAAAGCGCGCCGCGTTCATTTCACTTTCAGCCAGCTCCGTGCCAATGAACTTCATACGCTGTGCCGCATCGACAGCATAAGTACTTGATGGGAAGCGACGGATGAAATCGACAAAATTCTGATAAGCCAATTTTAAATAGCTGACATCACGGTGTGACTGTTTTAATGAGGTATAACGCAATAGGCCATCATAGTTTTGTTCCATGTTCGCGACACCACGAACATAGTAGGCATAGTCCACATTCGGATGTTGCGGGTTTAAACGGATAAAACGCTCAGCCAGGGCAACTGCGCCTTCATAATCTTTTTGTTGAAATTTAACGTATAACAATTCTAGCTGTGCCTGCTGGGCATAGTCACCTGTTGGATAGTAGGTATCTATGGCTTCAAGGTGCTTGGCTGCATCGGTATATTGACCACGTTCAAGGGCTTTTTCAGCTTTTTGAATATAAACTTGTTCGCTAGATTGTGGTCCTGTGTCTACCACTTCTTTCTTTGGATTACTGCTACAGCCCACTATTGCCGACGCAACGCCTAAAGATAAAGCAAGCATTGTCATTTTATAACGTGGTAACGACATAAAAATTCCTCTGTTAATACGGGCAATGAGCTACAATTGCACTATTAAACCACTTTTGTCTGAATGAGCAAATGAGTCAAGCACAATCTTCTAATTCTAATGTCCCTGAAACTGATTTCAATTTACTTGAAGATTCTGAGGATGCAGATAACCATACTTCAGACTCAACTGCAACACGTTTATCGTTGCAATTTCAATTGGATGAAAGTTATTTAGGGCAACGTATCGATCAGGTTGCAGCGTTAGTCTGGAGCGATTTTTCTCGTGAAAAATTGAAGCAGTGGCTGAAAGATGGCCATTTGTTGGTAAATGGTAACACTGTCAAACCTAAGTATAAATGTGAAGGCAATGAGCTGCTTACGCTGGATGTAGAGCTGGAAGTTCAAACCAAAAGCCTGCCGGAAAATATTCCCCTCAATGTGGTGTATGAAGATGACGATATTATTGTCATTAACAAACCGGTTGGTATGGTGGTTCATCCAGGTGCGGGAAATACAAGCGGTACACTGGTAAACGCCTTGCTTTATCATTATCCAAAATCTGCCGAACTGGCTCGTGCCGGTCTGGTACACCGTATTGATAAAGACACCAGCGGTTTGCTGGTGGTAGCGAAAAATCTGGAAGCCCAGTTTTCTTTAAGCAAGCAATTGGCGAAGAAATCGGTATATCGTCTCTATGATCTGGTGGTGTACGGTAACATTATTGCCGGTGGTACGATTGATGAGCCAATCAAGCGTCATCCGGTCGATCGAGTAAAAATGGCCGTGTTGCCGGGTGGTCGAGATGCAGTGACCCATTACAACGTGAAAGAACGCTTTCAGCATTTCACCCGTGTGCAGGCACGTCTGGAAACCGGCCGTACCCATCAGATTCGTGTGCATTTTAGTTATCTGGGCTTTGGTCTGGTCGGTGATTCGGTGTATATGAGTCGTGTCCGTGTACCGGCAGGTGCTTCAGAATTACTGGCCGATACTTTACGCGGCTTTAAACGTCAGGCCTTGCATGCAACCAAACTTGGACTGATTCATCCGCACAGTGGTGAAGAAATGATGTTTGAGGCACCATGGGCAGATGACTTTGCGCAGTTGATTGAGGTATTGCGCAGTGAAAATAAAGCCTACTAAGTGGTTTTATGGCTGGTGAATCATAAGGAAAAGCACAAGGAAATAGACATGCAATTTGTTCAAGGGCTTCCGGAAGGTGTATGTGTGGGGCAGACGCGAGTGCATCATGAAAAAATTCAGCCTTTAGCTCAACCTGAACTTGCAGGATTTAACCTGGCCTTGCATGTGGGGGATGATGCAAAGCGTGTACAGCAGCATCGTATGGCTTTACTGGCGGAGTTTACTGAATTCGGGGTCGATAAAGTGACCTGGATGACTCAAACCCATAGCACCATTTGTCATACCATCAATGAAGAAATCCCTTTTCAGGCCCTGGAAGGGGATGGATTGGTGACCCAGCGTAAAGCACATGCCTTAATGATGATGACTGCTGATTGTTTGCCTGTGGTGCTCGGCAATGCAGATGGGACGGAGATAGCGAATTTGCATGCCGGCTGGCGAGGTCTGGCAAATGGTATTGTTGAAAATACCATTGCTGCCATGCAAACCCAGCCAACTTGGGCATGGTTGGGCGCTGCGATTAGTCAGCCCTGTTTTGAAATTGGAGCAGAAGTCAAACAGGCTTTCTGTTCCAAATACCCTGAACTGGAAGATGCTTTTAAAGCGGGTGAAAAAGCAGATAAGTTTTATGCTGACTTATATGCGATTGCACGATTTATCTTAAAGCAACATGGGGTTGAAGTTGTGCTGGGCGGTGACCAATGTTCCTATACACAGGCAGAAGAATATTTTTCCTATCGCCGTGCAGCCAAAACCGGTCGTATGGCAACATTCGTGTTTATGATTTGAAACTGTTAAACTTGTTGATTAAAACTTACTGCTTTTATTGATATGCTTTTATCCACTAAATCTCTTGCTATCGTTTATCACAGCCCCTATGGACATACTGCAAAGGTCGCTTCTTTCATTGCTCAAGGGGCCAAGCAAACCGGTATTCAGGTACATTGCATGAATATCGAGCATGTGGATTGGGATGTTTTGGATCAGGCTGATGCTATTATATTCGGTTGTCCGACCTATATGGGCAGTATTACTTCAGCCTTGAAGCTATTTATGGAGCAGTCATCCAAACGCTGGCTGGCACGGACCTGGCAAGGTAAAATTGCAGCGGGTTTTACCAATGGCGGCGGATTGAGTGGTGATAAACTGGCAGTATTGCAGCAGATCAATCTGTTTGCCATGCAGCACGGCATGCTGTGGGCAGGTTTGCCGCTGATGCCGACTGGGCGTGGTTCGCAGGACCTGAACCGGATGTCGGGCTTTTTGGGATTGATGACCCAGTCGGATAATGCCCCGGTAGAGGTGACACCACCACAAGGTGACCTGGATACGGCTATCTGGTTTGGTGAATATCTGGCATTGTTAGCAAACAGATTCAAGTAAGTTCAGATTTTTTCAGAAATTTAAAAACCTCCAGCTGGAGGTTTTTTTAATTCAGGTAAAAATTATTTGTGGAAAATCCGGGCCTTGTCACGCTGCCAGTCCCGGTCTTTTTCAGTCGCACGTTTATCGTGTAACTGTTTACCTTTAACCAGGGCAATTTCCAGTTTGGCTAATGGACCTTTCCAGTAGCAGGCCAAAGGTACACAGGCATAACCTTTCTGATTCACTGCACCCAAAAGTTTTTCAATTTCGCGGCGTGAAAGCAGCAATTTGCGTGTGCGGGTGGCTTCAGGCACCACATGTGTTGAAGCAGATAACAGGGGCTGGATTTGTGCACCAAATAAAAACGCTTCATTGTTCTTGAACAGAATATAACTTTCGGTAATGGTCATCCGCCCGGCACGCAAGGACTTGACTTCCCAGCCTTGTAAAGACAACCCGGCTTCGAATTTATCTTCAATAAAATAATCATGGCGAGCACGCTTGTTCTGCGCAATAGTGCCACCAGTATTTTTTTTAACTACGATTGATTTCGACATAATACGCATATTCCAAGATTAGTTCTATTTTGCCTCAAACTCGCTCTGAGGTGAAGTTTTTTCAAAAGTAAGGAGATTGTTCACTAAAAAAAGAAGTTTTTGTTAAAATAGGGCTCTACTAAAAACTAGAGTAAAAATGGATGACTAAATCTCGCGTCATTTATCCAGGCACTTTCGATCCAATTACCAATGGACATATCGATTTGGTGTCACGTGCAGCGAAAATGTTTGATGAAGTTGTGGTTGCTATTGCCATTGGTCATCACAAAAATCCAGTCTTTAGTTTGGAAGAGCGAGTGGAACTAGCAAAAAAATCGCTCAGTCATTTGCCTAATGTAGAATTTGTCGGCTTTGATGGTCTGTTGGTCAATTTTTTCCGTGAACAGAAAGCAACAGCTGTGCTGCGTGGATTACGCGCCGTATCTGACTTTGAGTACGAATTTCAACTGGCCAACATGAACCGCCGCCTGGATGCAAGTTTTGAGGCGGTATTTCTAACCCCTTCAGAGCAATATTCTTTTATTTCATCTACTTTAGTACGTGAAATAGCACGCTTAAATGGTGATGTCGCGCAGTTTGTACCGCAAGCTGTAGTTGAAGCCTTTAAGCGGAAACAACAGCAAGGTTGGTAAAGTGTCTTTATATATTACCGATGAATGCATCAATTGTGATGTCTGTGAGCCGGTGTGCCCGAATGAGGCGATATTCATGGGTGAGGTCATTTATGAAATTCACCCGGATTTATGTACCGAATGCGTTGGGCATTTTGATCAACCGCAGTGTCAATTGTTCTGTCCGGTCGACTGTATTCCGCATGATCCCCAGCATGTGGAATCACAAGATGACCTGATGGAAAAATATAAAAAGCTGATTGCACAAAAAAGCACCAGTAATTAGTGCTGAAATTTGTTAGCATACGCCCCGAAGTGAGCCAGACGATCGCTGCTGTGGAGATCTCCGTGATTGAAGCAGGGGAGGAAAGTCCGGGCTTCGTAGGGCAGGGTGCCAGGTAACGCCTGGGCGGTGAAAGCCGACGGCAAGTGCAGCAGAGAGTAGACCGCCATCTTTGCAATTTCCCTTCGGGGAGACCAAGAGAGATGGTAAGGGTGAAAGGGTGCGGTAAGAGCGCACCGCGTGTCTGGTAACAGTTCACGGCAAGGTAAACCCCACCAGAAGCAAGACCAAATAGGAATCCTTCAGGCACGGCCCGTGCTGGATTCGGGTAGGTCGCTTGAGCGTACGAGTGATTGTACGCCTAGAGGAATGATCGTTCACGACAGAACCCGGCTTATCGGCTCACTTCACCAATTTTTTTACAATTATTGCATGATATTTCTTGACATGAAGTTCCCTGAAATAGATAATACGCGCACAGTTTTGGCTATGTAGCTCAGTTGGTTAGAGCACCGCACTCATAATGCGGGGGTCACAGGTTCAAGTCCCGTCATAGCCACCATTTTCATAGACCACGTTTATAAAAGCGTGGTCTTTTTTTATGTCTAAAATTTATCTTAAAAAATCATTATTCACATTGAATTGAACTGGCATCGAGTTTTACTTTAGGAAATTTTTGCTTATATTTTCCAGAATTTTTGGCTTTTTATCTTTTCCAAACATGATCTGTTGCAATTGATCGATTTTATTTTTAGTAAGATGAAACTGTGCATAGTGCAAAGCAATCTGGTTTTGCGTAGCAATCGTTAATTTCTTATCTTCTGCAATATGCTCAATACGATAGAGTTTTTGCTGTGCTTGAATGCGTTGTGCCGGGGGGTGCGCTTTTGCTACATGGTCAAAAGCTGTTGATTGTTGATCCATCACCAATCCTACAGACTCCATTGTAATTGACGAATATGGGTGAAACTAACTGGCAGAGGAGCCACTCATTAGGGGGATTAAGCTGATGGCGATGAATTTGAGATGCATTTTATTTCAATATTTCAGTGCTTTAATTTTAAGGTTTAAGTAGGAGATAGCTGGAATAAATCGCTGTTTTGTTTAAATATTAACTGAAAAAAAATAAAACGCTCAAACTCTGAACACTCATAAAATAAAGGGCTTGACGCTAGTTGTCGAAATCTAGATAATGCGCACACAGTTTATGGCTATGTAGCTCAGTTGGTTAGAGCACCGCACTCATAATGCGGGGGTCACAGGTTCAAGTCCCGTCATAGCCACCATTTTTATAGACCGTGCTCTCAGCATGGTCTCTTTTTTTATGGTTCAAAAAAGTCAGGTCGATTCTCAGAAGCAGAAAAAGGTCTGTTAACTATCCATTAATAAAATGCCAACAGAGCTTGTATAAGAAATTAAAACTTTTCTTGAAGATATTGCTCAATAAATTGATGAGTAGTTTCGCTGGCATAAAAAGGTGAAATCAGCGCCTGAATAATCCCGTCTAGCAATCCTTGTTGTTCTAGGGCTTGAAGAGTGTAGGGTATAAAACGGTGGGCTTCCTGATGTAAGTCTTCTTCATCTAGTCCGACAGATTGCAACAGTTCCTGTAAGCTGTAGTTGGCGAAATAGTCATAAAAGCCAGCCACCACATCCAAAACTACCTGTTGCAGGTATTCTGTTTGTCTTAACTGTCGCCAGGTTTCATAGACCAGAATAAAGAACTCTTCAAAGTCTATGGGCTGGAATTGGGAAAAAGTTTCCCGCAAGGTTCTTTGTTTAATATCTTCCCATAAATGCAGGCTGATGTCTGCTAGCTCTTCATTCGGCAGTAAAAACAGGTTTGCAAGTTGTTTGACCAGAGCGTGAGCAAGTTGCTGCTCCAGCTTGAGTTCAATAGCCTGTTGCTGGTCTTGAATAAAACTGAGTATCTTGGAACCCAAACCTTGTTGATGGGTATTGAGCTTGCGTAGATGATCCAGCCAAGGCGTATTACTTTCAAGAATCTGGTTCGCTAGCTGTAAACTGACATGTTCGACTTGCGGATTGTGCTGCAAATTATCATGGATGTAGTGACGCAACTGATCCAGTTCGAGAATCTTGTACATCCATAATTCAAAAGTTTCATCAGACAGCAACGCGTTGATTTGAGTCTGGCTGTTCATTGCCAGCTGATGAATTCTTTGAGAAACAGCCCCGATGAACTCTAAAATTTCAGCACCTAGATTCAATTCAAAGGCATATTTTTGAACCACCTCTTGTAGCGATTCAAGTTGAATAATCTGTTTTAAAGCAATCTGATCTGAAGAAATATAAATATGATGAACAAATTTTTCGATATAAGGATTATGTTGTTCTGCTAATAATTGTTTTTTTATAAAGCGGGTTTGCTCAAGCATAAGCGCTTGAGCAAACTGTTGGGCTAGGTGTTTCTTAGACACCTGGTGCCCATCCATTCATAATTGGATAACGGCGTTCACGGGTAAATGCGCGTGAGCTGATACGCGGGCCAATCGCACCTTGACGACGTTTATATTCATTACGATCTACCAGGCGAATGACTTTTTCCACCACTGCTTTATCAAAGCCTTTGGCGATAATGTCATCCTGACTCATATCTTCTTCAATATAAGAATAAAGAATGGCATCCAGTACTTCATAGGCAGGTAAAGAGTCTTGGTCTTTCTGGTCTGGACGCAGTTCTGCAGAAGGTGGGCGAGTAATGACACGCTCTGGAATGACTGGAGTCTCTGAAATGCTGTTACGGTATTTCGCCAGTTCAAACACAATGGTTTTATACACGTCTTTCAGCACTGCATAACCGCCAACCATATCGCCATACAGGGTGCAGTAACCTACAGAAAGTTCAGACTTGTTGCCGGTAGATAAAACCAGATTACCAAACTTGTTCGACAAGCCCATCAGTAAGGTACCACGAGCACGGGCTTGCAGATTTTCTTCAGTGGCATCTGCAGGGCTGTTACCAAAGAATGGATACAGGGTTTGCATGAAGCTGTTCACGATTGGATTGATTTCAGCAATACCGAAAGTTACACCCATGGTTTTGGCCTGTGCAGCGGCATCTTCTACACTGATTTGAGCGGTGTAAGTATAAGGCATCATCACGGCCTGAACTTTATCTGCACCAATCGCATCAACCGCGATTGCCAGTGTTAATGCTGAGTCAATGCCGCCCGATAAACCAAGAATCACGCCAGGAAAACCAGAACGCTGAACATAATCACGAGTTGCTAAAACCAGACCTTGATAGATTTCAGCCAAGGTATCTAAAGCAGGTGTTACTGTTCCGACTTTATAGGCTTTTTGTTCGGCTTCATATTCGGCGTAATAAAGATCTTCTTTAAAACTTGCTGCCTGTAAGACAATATTGCCATCTTTATTGATCACAAAGCTGGTGCCATCAAAAATCAGGTCATCTTGACCACCAATCTGGTTGGTATAGACCAGATTAATATTCAACTGTTTAGCCAGTTGACTCATGGTGGTGACACGATGTTGCGGTTTACCTACTTCATAAGGTGAAGCATTTAAGACCAAAGCTGTTTCAACATTCAGTTGAGATAACTGATGCACGGTACTGAGTGACCAGATATCTTCGCAAATCAGCACACCAAACTTATGACCTAAATATTCAAAAACCAGGTGTTGATGGCCTTCGCTGAAATAACGCTTTTCATCAAATACACTGTAGTTTGGCAAGTTCTGTTTGTTGTAAACACCCAGCACTTGTCCATCTTTCATTACGGCTGCAGAGTTGTAGCGGTGACCCTCTTCACTCTGATTGACAAAACCAAAAACCATCACAATGTCTTTGACTTGACTGAGCAGCTCAAAAGCTTTTTGTGTGCGTTTTGCCAAGCTAGGACGGAGTAATAGATCTTCTGCAGGGTAGCCTATAGTTGAAAGCTCCGGGAAGAGAATTAAATCAGCTTTTTGTTTTTTGGCTTCATTTATCTGTTCAAGCATCTTTTGAGTGTTTGCTTCGATATTGCCAATATGCGGAGAGAATTGTGCAAGGGCAATTTTAAAACTTTTCATTCCAACTTAATCCTATTACCTATAGGGATGTATACACAGACTTAGATTTATTATGATTATGCGTTCAATGCTGTGTACGTGACGACAAATAAAATAGAAGTATTAATCAATAATTAGCAATTCGATACTATATACGAATTGCATCGTTTATAGAGAAAAAAACAAAAAAAATCTGAATTTAGACAAAAAAATACAGCAGGGATGCGAAAATAGACATATTGCAAATGGATTGTGGTGATTGGATGAGATAACCTGCTAGATGCAATTTCTATTAAATGTTTTAAATCAAATGTTTGAGGTGGAATTCTACATTTTGTCTACGCGTGCACAAGCACTTGCCATGTTATGGTTTGAGAGGCAGTTGTAGTTAAAAGTTATACACACTGTTGTCTAAACATTAGTTACCAAAAAGTATGCCATTCACTTCAAGCCTACTTATGAATCGCTACCTGTTCTATAAACAGCTTTAAGTTTGCTCACCTGGAAAATTCACCAGATTCTGTTCAGCAGAATGATCTCGACAATACTGAAAAGAGGGACTCGAACGATGAAATCGAACTATTAAAAAATTAAAAAAGATGATCGGATGGAAAATTATGAGGCATTATTGAAATTTATTCATTCCAAGAATTAAGTTAAAAATTGAACCTGCAAGAATTACTGTATGAGGTGTTCATTATTTAAGATAATGTTGGGGATATTTTTAAAGAATATGTCCCGGGCAATCTCTCCTTGTTGTTCAATGTTGTATGTATGAAACGGTTTGCCCGCAATAAAGTGGTATTTATAAGGATTATATTTTTTAAAACTCAAAAAATATTTGGACTGCAGTATAGCACCGTGTAACAGAACATTGAGATTAGACTGATATTGATAAATATGGGTCATCTCATGTATGAACAAACCTTGCATTTGTTTGGATCGCCGAGAGAAATCTTCACAAAAATTTTCGTTATTCATAAAAATGTTGCCATTGGGAGCCATATACATATTTATGGGTTGCCAAGGAAGATATTTGATATTCAATATTTGAACTTCATTGTAATTGATTAAATTACCGAAAACTTGCCGTGCAAGATTTATCTCACCAGTGGTCAACTGCCGAAAACGAAAGTTATGAATATCAAACATTAAATAAAGTTTGAACCATAACCAGAACCTAAATTTTTTGAACATAAAGTTTCATTTTACTGTTTGTAGGATAAATTCTATTCACAAAGTAAGGCGAGAGTAAATGTCAAGGAAGGGAAATTTGTTCAATTCTTTGATTTGATATTGTAACGATGCTGAAGAAAATTTGAATTCTTATTACCCGTGATGGATAAGAAGTTAGATACAAGTTTAACAATAGAATTTAAAGATCAATTCAAAATGAATTTACTGAGGAGTTTAAATCTGGAAAAAATCTATTTAGGGATTTATTCCTTTGATATTTATATAAAAGTATAGGTAAGCCTGAAAATATATTGTTTAACTTAAGAAAATCTGAATCGCGCATAAGAAATAGACTTGAAAAAAAAGGCGGCTAAAAATCATGAGGGAGTTACCACATAACCTACGTCTTCAATGACCATGTTCGATGGCTTTTTTTAGAAATTTGAAGCAAGCTATTGGGAATTTTAAAAATATAGCAACAAGCGTTTGAGAATACTGTCTACTCAATTGAAATTTTCAGAAATCGTGTTCATTGCCATTTGGTATAAGTATTCTTATTTCAATAACTTCAAAGCCTTCTTCTTTTTATTAAGGCAAAATCAAGGTCAACTCTTTCGATATTTACCATGTTACCAGCGGATGGTTCATCTCATCAGAGCTCATTAATTGGCGCTGCATGTTTTACATTTTTTCTGGATGAAAGATTGTTAAAGTCATTATTTATAGATTGATTCAACTACGCTAACTGTATGCAAAAATCAGCGGATTCAACGCATAAATCCCTAGGCAGCGATTGCAACCCGCGGCAAAAGCTCAATGGGATGGTTCTTTGATTGTAAGCTGTACTTAATCATGAATCAGTTATGAAATCCACTCGACTCTCTACATCAGGTGAATATCACTTAAAGCAGCCTAATAAAATAGAGAATTTATTTAGCTTGTTAAAAGGAAAAAATCATTTGGTGACGAGTAAAGCGAGAAGCATTGATGGGTATTTATCTGGAGTTTATGCATCGTTATGTGTCTATCAACTCTGTCATAAAAACAAGCCAGTGGTTCGTATTATGCAAACATCTGCTTAAACAGGATTCGGGTTGAGTAAAATTTTATAGCATGGAGTAGAGGCTTGATTGAAAGACGTAAAAAAACCGCCCGGAAGGGGCGGTTTTTTTAAATCATTAATTCTAAAAGAATTAACGACCTTGGATGTCACGTTGAACTTCACCAGTGTAAAGCTGACGTGGACGACCGATTTTGTAAGGGCCGCTGTGCATTTCTAACCAGTGGCTGATCCAGCCAACTGTACGTGCAAGAGCGAAGATTACAGTAAACATTTCAGTCGGAATACCAATCGCTTTAAGGATGATACCTGAATAGAAGTCTACGTTAGGGTATAAGTTACGTTTGATGAAGTATTCATCAGACAATGCAATGCGTTCAAGTTCCATTGCAAGAGCAAGTTGTGGATCGTTGATACCAAGCGCACCAAGAACTTCATCACAAGTTTCTTTCATTACTTTCGCGCGTGGATCGAAGTTTTTATAAACTCGGTGACCGAAGCCCATCAGTTTAACTTCTTTAGTCTTCACTTTTTCCATGAAGCCCGCAACGTTTTCTACAGTGCCGATTTCATCAAGCATCTTAAGAACGGCTTCGTTCGCACCACCGTGAGCAGGACCCCAAAGTGCAGAGATACCCGCAGCGATACATGCGTAAGGGTTAGCACCAGTAGAACCGGCTAAGCGTACTGTAGAAGTAGATGCGTTTTGTTCGTGGTCAGCATGAAGCGTGAAGATACGATCCATTGCTTTAGCAAGAATTGGGTTAACTTTGTAGTCTTTGTCTGCAGGAGTAGCAAACATCATGTACAAGAAGTTTTCAGCGTAGCTCAAGTCATTACGTGGGTAAACGAATGGTTGACCAACTGTATATTTGTAGCTCCAAGCTGCTAGCGTAGGAACTTTAGCAATCAAGCGGATTGCAGTAATTTCACGGTGGTTAACGTCTTCGATGTCCAAGTTGTTGTGATAGAACGCAGAAAGCGCACCAACTACACCAACCATAATTGCCATCGGGTGAGCATCACGACGGAAACCATTGAAGAAACGGCTAACTTGGTCATGAACCATAGTGTGGTTACGAACTTTAGCATCAAATTCTACTTTTTGTTCAGCTGTTGGAAGTTCGCCGTTTAACAATAAGTAGCAAGTTTCTAAATAGTCTGCTTTAGTTGCAAGCTGGTCGATTGGGTAACCGCGGTGTAGAAGAACACCTTTGTTACCATCGATGAATGTGATTTTAGATTCACATGCAGCTGTTGCCATAAAACCAGGATCAAAAGTAAAGTGACCTGCGGCCAACACATCTTTAACGTCGATTACATCTGGGCCCAATGTGCCGCTGTAAATTGGTAATTCAATTTCTTTGCCATCAAGCTGTAAAACGGCTTTTTTGCCAGTTGCTGCAGACATTCAATAGATCTCCTGTCCTGGTGAATGTTTTATCTGACTCGTAGTACTAATCTTTTAATGCGCGAATCAGACGGGTCAAAAATTTGCTATAAGATTAGTGAGTACTGAAATTTTGTCAATTATACTTATGGATAAAGCGACGCCCTCACCGGGGTTGGATCAAAAAAATCCAGTAGCCATGAGGAAAATATCAGTATCGACGCTGTATAATAAGTCAAATGAAAATAAGTTGCAGAAAAAAATATGCATGTTGTGGGAATTGTAGGCAATTTTTAATTCCTAAAAACTCTGATAGGTTCCGAATTTACGTCAAGCCTAATATTTTAAATTATTCTAATTTTCGTAACTTACATCTTTTTATTGTATTTTTTGCTGATTTTTTAGTCATAATTAAAAGCGATAAATGAAAAGTGAAATTAAGTTTGTTTGGTTAAAAAATAGCTGCCAAATATGTGCTGAAATGGTGGTTATTTGTCCAAATTGGATAAAATAAACCATAATTTTGCAGAAAAAATCAGCATGATTTTGCCATATGAGGAAGTTATGCACAGACTAAGTAGTTATTTCATTTCATGAAGTTGGATTGATATAATTATTGTAAATACCATATATTTCTAATGGAAATGAAAATTGTTATAAATGATATAAATACAGCTAAGATTGTTGTAAAATATAATGATTCTTTGTTCATCTTTAGTCTAAATAAATAAATTTAATTATCAAAGCTAAAAACGATAAATAAAATTTAATTTTATTTAATAAAAACCAAACATATAGCTCTGTTTTCTTAGATGTATTTTGTCTGCTTGCATTGGGGATTTTATGTTAATGATTCTTATTTGATGCTTTTTTATGGAAAAGCTAAATGTGACTGTTTGTATTTTGATAGTTCACGTTTTATAATTCAGTGTCGTTTTAAGTTTAGGTGTTACTGGATAGAGTAATTGCCTAAAAATGCTAGCTTTCCTTCGAATTAATTCCAACAAACTCCGGATGGAGTTTTTACTTACAGGATGCCCGCTGTGAAAAGCAACAGACCTGTCAATTTGTCCATGGGTCAAGTTTTAGAAGTAAACTTAAAATCCCCTGTGGCTATTGCATCAATTCTACACCGTCTCTCTGGTGTCATCGTATTTTTACTTGTACCGGTACTTTTGTGGCTTTTAGACAAATCATTGTCTTCTGCTGAAGGTTTTGCTGAAGTTCAGGCAATCTTTAGTAGCTTCATTGTGCGCTTTATCGTATGGGTATTTGTAGCCGGCTTACTTTTCCATTTTATTATGGGTATTAAGCATTTACTTGCTGACCTTGGTTTTGCTGAAGAACTGCAAAGTGGTCGTGTGGCAGCTACTATTTCATTGATCTTGGCTGCGATTTCGATTGTCGCATCATTTGTATGGATTGTTCTCTAATGAAAAGTGCTACAGGTTTAACGGGTTCAGGTTCTCGCGATTGGTATATCCAACGCGTAAGTGCTCTTGTATTAGCTGTTTATACTGTTGTGGTATTGGGTTGGATCCTTCTGAATGGCGGATTTAACTATGAACAATGGTTTGGCTTTATGATGACATTACCAATGAAGATTATGTCTTTATTGGCAGTCTTATCTCTTGTCGCACACGCTTGGATCGGTATGTGGCAGGTATTCACGGATTATGTGACTACTCGTCAAATGGGTCCTTCAGCTTCGGGCTTGCGTTTGGTGCTGACTTCAGCAGTGATTATTGCTGTATTTGCATATGCAATCTGGGCAATCCAGATTTTTTGGGCGAATTGATAGGAAAATATCATGGGCGCGATTAACCCTAAAGAAGATTACACAAATATTCCACACGAAACTTTCGATGCTGTCATCGTTGGTGGTGGTGGTTCAGGTATGCGCGCATCTTACCAGCTTGCTCAAGCGGGTTTGAAAGTTGCGGTACTGACTAAAGTGTTCCCAACACGTTCTCATACTGTAGCAGCACAGGGCGGTATTGGTGCATCTCTTGGTAATATGCAAGAAGATAACTGGCACTACCACTTCTATGACACGGTTAAAGGTTCTGACTGGTTGGGCGACCAAGACGCGATCGAATTTATGACGCGTGAGGCTCCACAAGTTGTTTATGAATTAGAACATTTGGGTATGCCATTCGACCGTAACGCAGACGGTACAATTTACCAACGTCCATTCGGCGGTCACTCTGCAAACTACGGTGAAAAAGCAGTTCCTCGTGCATGTGCTGCTGCTGACCGTACAGGTCACGCACTGCTTCACACGCTTTATCAAAGCAACGTGAAAATGGGTACGCAATTCTTCGTAGAATGGATCGCACTTGACTTGATCCGTAACGAAGCTGGTGACGTACTTGGTGTAACTGCTATTGACCAGGAAACTGGTAAAATTGCAGTATTCCAAGCGAAAGCGACATTATTCGCTACAGGTGGTGCAGGTCGTGTTTACCGTGCATCTACTAACGCATATATCAATACTGGTGACGGTCTTGGTATGGCAGCTCGTGCAGGTATTCCATTACAAGATATGGAATTCTGGCAGTTCCACCCCACGGGTGTTGCGGGTGCAGGCGTATTGTTGACTGAAGGTTGTCGTGGTGAAGGTGCAATCCTTCGTAACAAAGACGGCGAACCGTTCATGGAACGTTATGCTCCAACTTTGAAAGACTTGGCGCCACGTGACTTCGTATCACGTTCTATGGACCAGGAAATCAAAGAAGGTCGTGGTTGTGGTCCTAAAGGTGACTACATTCTTCTTGATATGACGCACTTAGGTGCAGATACGATCATGAAACGTCTTCCATCTGTATTCGAGATTGGTAAGAAATTCGCGAACGTTGATATCACTAAAGAGCCGATTCCAGTAGTACCAACAATCCATTATCAAATGGGTGGTATTCCAACGAATATTCATGGTCAGGTTGTGGTTCCTGAATCTCGCGAAACAACTCCGCTTGAAGCACACTACAACAAAGATACTGATGTTTATTCTACAAATGCGGAAGGCCGTGACTTCACTAAGCCAGTGAAAGGTTTCTATGCAATTGGTGAATGTTCATGTGTATCTGTACATGGTGCGAACCGTTTAGGTACAAACTCATTACTTGACTTGGTTGTATTCGGTAAAGCTGCTGGTCAACATATCATTGATTATGTGACTAAACATCATGGTGATGACTACCAACCGCTTCCTACGACTGTGCTTGAACAAACTGTTGAGCGTATTCGTAAATTGGATGAGTCAACTTCAGGTGAAAATGCTCAAGAAGTTGCTGATGCAATCCGTGACATCGTTCAAGACCACGCTGGTGTATTCCGTACATCTGCACTTCTTGAAGAAGGTGTGAAGCAAATTCTTGCGATTGAGCCACGTGTTCGTAACATTCACTTGAAAGACAAATCTAAAGTATTCAACACTGCACGTATTGAAGCTCTAGAAGTTGAAAACTTGTATGAAGTGGCGAAAGCAACACTGATTTCTGCTGCGGCTCGTAAAGAATGTCGTGGTGCGCATACAGTGGTAGATTTTGAATTGCCGCCAGAACATGCGGACTATCCATACGGTCGTCGTGATGATGAGTGGATGAAGCACACATTATGGTTCTCTGTTGATAACCATCTTGAGTACAAGCCAGTGCGTTACAAACCTTTATCGGTTGATGCAATTCCACCTAAACCACGTACATTCTAATAGGGAGAAGTAAGATGAGTAGAGGTACTCGTACATTTAATATCTACCGCTACGATCCTGATAAGGATAAAGCACCGTACATGCAAACTTTTAAACTTGAATTGACAGACAAGCACCGTATGTTGCTTGATGCTCTTCTTGCTTTGAAAGTGCAGGACGAATCTTTAACGTTCCGTCGTTCATGTCGTGAAGGTATTTGTGGTTCTGATGGTGTAAACATCAATGGTAAAAATGGTTTGGCGTGTCTGTGGAACCTGAATGATTTACCGGAAGTGATTACTGTTCGTCCACTTCCAGGTCTGCCAGTGGTTAAAGACTTGGTTGTAGATATGAATCAGTTCTATGATCAGTACAATAAAATTCATCCGTTCTTGATCAACAACCAGCCTGCGCCACCGAAAGAGCGTTTACAGTCTCCTGAAGAGCGTGAACACCTTGATGGTTTATATGAATGTATTCTTTGCGCATGTTGTTCGACTTCATGTCCGTCATTCTGGTGGAACCCTGACAAGTTCTTGGGTCCTTCAGCATTGTTGAATGCTTATCGCTTCATCATTGACTCGCGTGATACTGGAACACAAGAGCGTTTGGCTCGTCTTGACGATCCATTCTCGCTATTCCGTTGTAAAGGTATTATGAACTGTGTATCAGTTTGCCCTAAAGGTCTTAATCCAACTAAAGCTATCGGTCACATCCGTAGTATGTTGTTAGATCAAGCAGGTTAATCTGCTCCAGTCAAAAAAAGCACACCCTAGGGTGTGCTTTTTTATGCTTTTAATAGTTGTAAGATAGGTAAGGGATACTAAATGGCTATATGAATAGACAGGAGTAGGGGTGTGAAGTGTTATTAAAAAATATATAATTGATTAAAGTAGAGACGGAATCTTGCTTAAAAGCGGTCTAAGTCTTGTGGGACTGTTTGAGTGAGTGATTAAAGCACTAATTGTAGGCTTGAATCTGCAAAGTTGAGATTAAAATGTTATCATATAACGCATATAAAGAGAGCCAGTTTAAATATTGAGCTCTCTTTTGTTATATGTGTGGGCGTGGGGTAGGACTTTGGTCTAGATTGAATCTAATTATGAGATAAAGCACCATATGTTAGATGAAAATGGAGGATATGTATTTCGCTGAGTTATGAGAGGTATGTGTCAAAAAAATCAATTGCAACTGGAGAACATGTTACGATTTGGCACAAAGTTATATTTAAAAAAAGCACTGTATTTGCGTACATTTTTTCAACATCTGAAATTATGTATAAGGTTTATAAATAGATATAAATCGCTTTAGAAAAATTAAGTCGAGTAGTTATTTTTTCTAAGTCGATTTGCAAAAAATTGCTCGGTCTTGGTCGAGTATATATCAATGAGTGATGATGCCAATGGGGGCGTTATGATTCATTATTCACATTGGGTTATTCCTAATGTAGTGATCACGCCTCATGGCTTATGCCTTATGGGGACTAATGTCATATTACCAATTTGACATTATTAATCATGGGTTCGCTTAAAAAGCATCCTGAAAATGTTTTTGCAATAGGAAATGGGTCCACAAATGCAAGAAGTTGCTGACGCACTGCGTCTTGACACTGAACTTAGCGCTGACAGTGCAGCGTATATTGAAGAACTTTATGAGCAGTATTTGACGGCTCCAGATTCAGTAGGTGCTGACTGGCAGGAATACTTCGGTAAATTCCCTAAAGGTGATCAACCACATAGCAATGTACGTGAGCAATTCCTTTTATTAGGTCGCAACTCAAGTCGCGTTCAACCTGTAATTCAAAGTGCTGTAAGTTCTGAGCATGAGCGTCGTCAAATTGGCGTATTGCAACTAATTGCGGCTTATCGTAACCGTGGTCATCAAAAAGCAAAATTAGATCCACTAGGTTTGGCTAAGCGTGAAATCGTACCTGATCTTGATCTTGCTGCGCATGGTTTGACTCAATCTGATTTAGATACAGTATTTAACACAGGCAACCTTGCAATCGGTAAGAGTGAAGCAACTCTAGCTGAAATGGTTCAGGCGATGGAAGCAACTTATTGTGCTTCTATTGGTGCTGAATACATGCATATTGTTGATACCAAAGAAAAACGTTGGATTCAACAACGCCTTGAAAGTGCAAAAGGTCAATTCGGTTTCACTGCTGAGCAGAAAAAACACGTCTTAGAACGTCTGACAGCAGCTGAAGGTCTGGAAAAATACCTCGGTAATAAATACGTTGGTGCAAAACGCTTTGGTGTAGAAGGTGGTGAATCCTTCATCCCGATGGTAAATGAACTGATTCAACGTGCAGGCTCTGTAGGTTGTAAAGAAGTTGTAATCGGTATGCCGCACCGTGGCCGTTTGAACTTGCTTGTCAACATTATGGGTAAAAACCCGGCTGACCTGTTTGGTGAGTTTGAAGGTAAATCACTGCACAAAAAAGGTTCTGGTGACGTTAAATATCACCAAGGTTTCTCATCTAACGTGATGACTCCAGGTGGCGAAGTTCACTTGGCATTGGCATTTAACCCGTCACACTTGGAAATCGTTGGACCTGTAGTTGAAGGTTCTGTGCGTGCACGTCAAGTCCGTCGCAAAGACATTGGTGGTGATGATGTATTGCCAATCATTGTTCATGGTGATGCAGCATTTGCAGGTCAAGGTGTTAACCAAGAAACCTTCCAGATGTCACAAACACGTGGTTATACTGTAGGTGGTACAGTTCACATCGTTGTTAACAACCAGGTGGGCTTCACAACTTCTGACCCACGTGATGCACGTTCTACAGAATACTGTACTGATATCGCGAAAATGATTCAGGCACCGATCTTCCATGTCAATGGTGATGATCCTGAAGCTGTATTGTTTGTTTCTCAATTGGCACATGACTTCCGTCACACTTTCCGTAAAGACGTTGTAATTGACATGTTCTGTTACCGTCGTCGTGGTCACAATGAAGCGGATGAGCCAGCTGCAACTCAACCAATGATGTATCAAGTGATTAACAAAAAAGCGACGACTCGTACGCTTTATGCTGACCAACTTGTACAACAAAATGTTCTGGATCGCGCTGCTGCTGATGCAATGGTTGAACAATACCGTTCAGACCTTGAAGCAGGCAAGCATGTTGCCAATGCATTGGTACTTGAACCAAATACCAAAATGTTTGTCGACTGGTCTCCATACCTGGGTCACGAGTACACAGACGTATGGGATACCTCATTCCCAATCGAACGCTTGAAAGAACTCGGTACTAAAATGCGTGAGCTTCCAGAAGGCTTCGTTATGCAGCGTCAGGTTGCAAAAGTGATTGATGATCGCTTGAAAATGCAAACTGGCGAAATGCCGCTGAACTGGGGGGCTGCAGAAACTTTAGCGTATGCAACTATTCTAGATGAAGGCTTCCTGGTTCGTTTAACTGGTGAAGACGTGGGTCGTGGTACTTTCTCACACCGTCATGCGAAATTGCATAACCAGGTAGACGGTTCAACTTACATTCCATTATGTAACCTGAAAGAAAACCAGCCACGTACAGCAATTTATGACTCTTTATTGTCAGAAATGGCGGTACTTGCATTTGAATACGGTTATGCAACGACTCTTCCTAAGAGCTTGATTATCTGGGAAGCTCAGTTCGGTGATTTCGCTAACTGTGCGCAAGTTGTAATTGACCAGTTCATCGCATCTGGTGAAACTAAATGGGAACGCGTATGTGGTTTAACTATGCTTCTTCCACATGGTTTTGAAGGTCAAGGTCCAGAGCATTCATCTGCACGTTTAGAACGTTTCTTACAGCTTTGTGCTGAAGACAACATGCAAGTGATGACACCGACTACACCAGCGCAAATTTTCCATGCGATGCGTCGTCAGGCACTTCGTCCAATCCGTAAACCAATGATCATCATGTCGCCGAAGTCTTTGCTTCGCCATAAACTTGCAACCTCTACGCTTGAAGAGCTTGCAAATGGTTCATTCCAGACTGTGATCGATGAAATCGACAACATCAACAAGTCTGAAGTGACTCGTCTGGTGCTTTGTGGTGGTAAGGTTTATTACGACTTGCTTGAAAAACGTCGTGAGCAGGAATTAAACAACACTGCAATCGTTCGTATCGAACAATTGTATCCATATCCAGAACAACGTATTGCTGAAGTACTTGCTTCTTATCCAAATATCCAAGAAGTGGTTTGGACTCAAGAAGAACCGAAAAACCAAGGTGCTTGGTTATTCATCGCACCTCGTTTATATGACGATGTAATGAAAACAGGTAAACAGGTACGTGTTAGCTACGCAGGTCGTCCAGCTTCTGCTGCGCCAGCTTGCGGTTCACCATATTTGCATGCAAAACAACAAGCTCAGCTGGTAAATGACGCATTAGCGATTGCAGCTGAACAATCAGGAGATTCTAAGTAATGGCAACCGAAATTAAAGCACCGGTATTCCCAGAGTCAGTTGCAGACGGTACGATTGCAACTTGGCACAAACAACCAGGTGAAGCTGTATCACGTGATGAAGTGATCTGCGATATTGAAACTGATAAAGTTGTTTTAGAAGTTGTTGCTCCTGCTGACGGTACAATTGCGTCAATCATTAAAAATGAAGGCGATACAGTGCTTTCTGCTGAAGTGATTGCACAGTTTGAAGAGGGCGCTGTTTCTGGCGCTGCTCAAACTCAAGCAGTTCAATCTGAAGAGAAAGTTGAACAAGCGGCTGCACAAACTCAAGCGGGTAATGCACCTGTTGTTGAGCGTGCTCAACCTGTTGCTGATCAAGCTCCAGCAGTGCGTAAAGCATTGACTGAAACTGGTATTGCAGCGAGCGATGTAGCTGGTACTGGTCGCGGTGGCCGTATCACTAAAGAAGATGTTGCAAACCATCAAGCTAAACCAGCGGCTCCTGCTGCTGCGCCTTTAAGCGTTGCTGTCGGTGAACGTATCGAAAAACGTGTTCCTATGACTCGCCTTCGTAAACGTGTTGCTGAACGTTTACTTGCTGCGACTCAATCAACAGCAATGTTGACCACGTTCAACGAAGTGAACATGAAACCAATCATGGAAATGCGTGCTCAATATAAAGATGCATTTGAAAAGCGTCATGGTGCACGTCTAGGCTTCATGTCATTCTTCGTTAAAGCAGCGACTGAAGCACTTAAACGCTACCCAGCTGTAAATGCTTCTATCGATGGTGATGACATTGTTTATCACGGTTACTATGACATCGGTGTAGCTGTATCAAGCGACCGTGGTCTAGTGGTTCCTGTATTACGTGATACTGACCGTATGAACTACGCTGAAGTAGAAAACGGTATTCGGGCGTATGCCGGTAAAGCACGTGATGGCAAGTTAGGTATTGAAGACATGACTGGCGGTACATTCACTATTACTAACGGTGGTACTTTCGGTTCATTGCTTTCTACGCCAATTTTGAACACACCACAAACTGCAATTTTGGGTATGCACAAAATCCAAGATCGTCCTATGGCAGTTAATGGTCAAGTAGAAATCTTGCCAATGATGTACTTAGCGCTTTCTTATGACCACCGTTTAATTGATGGTAAAGAAGCAGTAGGTTTCCTTGTAGCAATCAAAGAATTGTTAGAAGAGCCTGCTCGTCTTATCCTTGATCTTTAATTTATAGAATAAATCCATGGGCTTAGAGTGATCCTCTAGGCCCATTTTTGGAGAGCATAATGTCTCAACAATTTGATTTAGTAGTAATTGGTGGTGGCCCAGGTGGTTACGAAGCTGCAATTCGTGCTGCACAATTGGGTTTCAAAGTTGCGTGTATCGAAAAACGCATCCATAAAGGTAAACCATCTTTAGGTGGTACTTGCTTAAACGTGGGTTGTATCCCATCTAAAGCATTGCTTGATTCTTCACACCGTTATGAAGATACAGTGCATCACTTAGATGATCACGGTATTACCACAGGTGAAGTGAAGTTTGATCTTGCAAAATTACTTGCACGTAAAGACAAAATTGTTAACCAATTAACAATGGGTATCGATGGTCTATTAAAAGGCAACGGTATCGAATGGTTAAAAGGTACTGGTAAATTACTTGCGGGTAAAAAAGTTGAGTTTGTATCTCACGAAGGTGAAACTCAAATTTTAGAACCTAAATACGTGATTCTTGCGACTGGTTCTGTGCCTGTAAATATTCCTGTAGCGCCTGTAGATCAAGACATCATTGTTGACTCTACTGGCGCACTTGAATTCCAAGAAGTGCCTAAGCGTTTAGGTGTAATTGGCGCGGGTGTTATCGGTCTAGAGCTTGGTTCAGTATGGCGTCGTCTTGGTGCTGAAGTTGTTGTATTCGAAGCAATGGATGCATTTTTACCAATGGCTGATAAAGCCTTGGCAAAAGACTATCAAAAACTTTTAACTAAACAAGGACTTGATATCCGTGTTGGCGCGAAAGTTGCTGGTACTGAAATTAACGGCCGTGAAGTGACAGTTAAGTATACTCAAGGTGGCGAAGACAAAACTCAAACTTTCGATAAGTTGATCGTTTGCGTAGGTCGTCGTGCATATGCTGAAGGTTTATTGGCTGATGACTGCGGTATTAAACTGACTGAACGTGGTTTAGTTGAAGTAAATGACTGGTGTGCGACTTCTGTGGAAGGCGTATATGCAATTGGTGACTTGGTACGTGGTCCAATGCTTGCACATAAAGCAATGGAAGAAGGCGTAATGGCTGCTGAGCGTATTCACGGTCATGCTGCACAAGTGAACTATGACACCATTATTTCTGTAATCTACACACACCCAGAAGCAGCTTGGGTAGGTTTAACAGAAGAGCAAGCGAAAGAAAAAGGCCACGAAGTTAAAACTGGTCAATTCGGCTTTGCTGCGAATGGTCGTGCAATGGCTGCTGGTGAAAATGCCGGTTTCGTGAAGTTTGTTGCTGATGCAAAAACTGACCGTTTACTCGGTATGCACGTGATTGGGCCTGCTGCGTCTGACATCGTACATCAAGGTATGATTGCACTTGAGTTTGTATCTTCAGTTGAAGATTTACAGTTGATGACTTTTGGTCATCCAACTTTCTCTGAAGTGGTTCATGAAGCTGCACTTGCAGTAGATGGACGAGCGATTCACGCGATTCAACGTAAGCGTAAGTAAGACAAAAAAGAGCGGCTTAGGTCGCTCTTTTTACATTTGATAGTTGTTTTTATTAGAACAATCATCTAAAAATAAAGATAAGAATCATTTTAAGTTCTCAAAATACCAATATTGATTGATGTGAACCAAAAGATATTGGTGAACGTAATAACAAAGTCAAATAAGTACTAAAAGGTTGTTCAATGAATTTACATGAGTATCAAGCAAAAGCGTTATTAAAAAAGTATGGGATGCCGGTTCAAGAGGGCATTTTGGCAACAAATGCAGAAGAAACCGTAAAAGCCTTTGAGGAGCTTAGTGGAAAATTTGCAGTACTCAAAGCCCAAGTACATGCTGGGGGGCGCGGTAAGGCTGGTGGAGTAAAAGTCGTGAAGTCTGCACAGGAAGCTGCAGATTATGCCAATCAGATCATTGGTACTCGTTTAGTGACTTATCAGACGGATGCCAATGGACAGCCAGTCAACAGCATTTTAGTCTCTGAAGATGTTTATCCGGTTGAACGCGAGTTGTATCTTGGTGCAGTGGTTGACCGTTCCAGCCGTCGCGTAACTTTTATGGCATCAACAGAAGGTGGGGTCGAAATTGAAAAAGTGGCTGAAGAAACCCCAGAAAAAATTATAAAAGTCGAAGTTGATCCATTGGTTGGATTGATGCCATTTCAAGCTCGTGAAGTGGCTTTTGCTCTACATTTGAAAGATGGTCAGATCAATCAGTTTGTCAAAATTATGACTGCAGCTTATCAGGCCTTTATTGAAAATGATTTTGCCCTATTTGAGATTAACCCGCTTTCAGTTCGTGAAAATGGTGACATTTTATGTGTGGATGCCAAAGTCGGGATCGACTCTAACGCCTTATACCGTTTACCCGAAATTGTAGCGATGCGTGACAAATCTCAGGAAAATGAACGCGAATTAAAAGCTTCAGAACATGACCTGAATTATGTGGCCTTAAAAGGTAACATCGGATGTATGGTCAATGGTGCGGGACTTGCCATGGCAACTATGGATATCATCAAACTGTATGGTGGTCAGCCTGCAAACTTCCTTGATGTTGGTGGTGGTGCAACCAAAGAGCGCGTCATTGAAGCATTTAAAATTATTTTGGCAGACAGCTCGGTACAAGGGGTTTTAATTAATATTTTTGGTGGAATTGTACGTTGTGACATGATTGCTGAAGCCATTATTGCAGCGGTTCAGGAAGTCCACGTAACCGTGCCGGTCGTTGTGCGTTTGGAAGGAAATAACGCAGAACTTGGTGCTAAGTTATTGGATGAATCTGGACTCACGTTAATCTCTGCATCAGGTTTAGCTGATGCGGCAGAAAAAATTGTCGCTGCGGTAAAAGCTTAAGGAGTATCAATCATGAGCGTATTAATTAATAAAGACACCAAAGTATTGGTACAAGGTTTTACCGGTAAAAATGGTACGTTTCACTCAGAGCAAGCATTGGCTTATGGTACCAAAGTCGTCGGTGGTGTAACGCCAGGTAAGGGGGGGCAAAGCCATTTAAACCTACCTGTATTCAACACCATGAAAAAGGCAGTGAAAGAAACAGGCGCAGATGCCTCGGTCATTTATGTGCCTGCACCATTTGTATTGGATTCGATTGTAGAAGCAGTAGATTCTGGGATTGAACTTATTGTTGTAATTACTGAAGGTGTGCCGACTTTAGATATGTTAAAGGCCAAGCGTTATCTTGAAACCAATGGCAATGGTGCGCGTTTAATCGGTCCAAACTGTCCGGGTATTATTACCCCGGGAGAATGTAAAATCGGCATTATGCCAGGACATATTCATCAGCCAGGTAAAATCGGAATTATCTCGCGTTCGGGTACACTAACCTATGAAGCTGTAGCTCAGACTACAAAGCTCGGTTTAGGTCAGTCAACCTGTATTGGCATTGGGGGAGACCCAATTCCAGGCATGAACCAGATTGATTGCTTGAAGTTGTTCCAAGAAGACCCGCAGACCGAAGCCATTATCATGATTGGTGAAATTGGCGGTACCGCAGAAGAGGAAGCAGCTGAATATATTCAGTCTCATGTCACCAAGCCGGTTGTGGGCTATATTGCAGGTGTGACTGCACCAAAAGGTAAGCGTATGGGGCATGCAGGTGCAATTATTTCTGGCGGTAAGGGCACAGCAGAAGAAAAATTTGCAGCCTTTGAAAAAGCGGGTATAGCTTATACGCGTAGTCCTGCAGAGCTCGGATCAACCATGCTAGAAGTTCTAAAACGCCAAAACCTGGCCTGAGTCAATCCATAAACTTGAAAGCTCTCAATTGAGGGCTTTTATTTTATGGTCTTTGATAAGCTGGGTATCTGACATTGAAAAAACTTCATATAAAAATGAGAAACTAGACCTTCTGTAAAATTACTTTTAAATCATTTACGTGCTGTAAATTGCAGTAATCAAATTCATGCCTAAATCTATACCTTTACATCGATTACGGTAAGGCGTAGCAAAAAAATTAAAAATTTTTAATTTACTATTTACCTGCTCAATTCGAATACGATGTTTGCCCATTTTTCGATTAATCTGCTTATGTAAGAAAGTTAATGGGTTGTTTTATTTGCTGAAAATGTGGTTGGTGTCTGATCCCTAATTGGCTTAAAGCTGGTTACTCTTTATTAACAAGCATAAGGGCTTGATATCTCTGCTTCTTGTGCTGATCTTTAGACAATGAAAATCATGTGTACTTCCTTATGCAAGACCTATTGGAATCATCTGCATCGTTTCATCATGAATTGTCAGTTGGGCTTTAATCTTATGGCATTTTTTCTTAGCACTATAGAATTTTTTCCGCTTTTTGGGGAATGCTTCATTGCCATCTCCGTGGCATCAACAATAACAATCTCCCCATCTAAGCCTTCACTATGAGATAATTTCCTAGGCAAATGAAAATTATCAGATTTTATTAAAATATTTTCGATCTTTTGGATGATTCCACGTGCATTAGATGTATGTATTCCATGGCTCATAGCGACATGAAAAAGTGTTTGATATTTATGTCAATAACTTAGACTCATTAATGGTTAATATTTCGGTAAAAGGCTAAAAGGTCTGCCTCGTCAGGTATTTGCTTGGCTTATTTTTAATACTTCGTGCACTTCTAAAAAGATTCTAGGTTGTATTCCAATAAGTCATTTGAATTGACTGCTTGATAATATTTTAACTTTTGAATATTTTATGTTCCTATAATAATAGAACATATCTTTTCTGTATGAATAAAAATACTCAACTTATTGAGCATTTTTGATTTATACAAGATATTTATTTTGAGTAATAATGTTTTTATAAAGTGGTTAAGATGAAGGATTATATAAAAAATTAATTATTAAATAAATAAAATATTGCTGTTAAAATAATTTTCTAAGATAAAAAAAATAATATATTTCACAATTAAAATAATGTGATATTTATCGCATAAAATAATAAAAACACAAAATTATACACAATATTTTTGTTAATACGGTCTTTTATTTATATATTGTGGATTACAATGTGACCATTAATAACAATGAATAAAGAATATTTTAATTATGAACTTTAATCTCACTATACTATCGATCTCCTGTGGGACTTTACTGTTTTCTACATTGTCATTCGCAGAATTGATCTATAAAGACGTTGTTGATCAACAACGTGAAAAAATTGTACCTTTAATTAAACAAGGCCAGGTGGATACTGGATTACAAAAACTCAGGCAATTATTGGGGCGTTATCCCAATAATCAAAAATTGATTGCTGATTTTGTAGTAATGGCTTATGAAAATAAAAAATTTGCAGAATCAGATATTCGCTACCTGAAGGGTATTCAAAGTCAGCAATTTCCAGACTATGGAAAAATATATGTTATTAAGGCATTACGCGACTTAAAGAAATTTGAGCTTGCAGAAAACTGGGCCAAAAACTTTGCCAAAACCGATTCTAATCAACAATGGATCGTTTGGGCAGGAATATTACAAGCAGAAGCCGGTAAAAAGGCTCAGGCGAAAAAAACCCTTTCTCAAGTTGATATTAATCAAGTCGAAGCAGATTATTTAGCACAGCTTTCCTATACTTACCGGATACTAGATATGCCTGTTGAGGCATTGAATACGGCTAATCTGGCTCTTGAAAAGAGCAAGGACATGGGTACTGAGGAACAGTATGCATTAGCATTGCTGAATAATGCAGATTACGCTAATGCGGAAAACTTTATACAAAACAGTAACTCATTAAAAGAGAATACTGATCTCAGAGCCAATGCCAAAATTAGTGAATTTTCTCAGCGGATTCAAAATGCTGTGGAATATTATAAACTTTCAATTTATCGAGGACGAAAACAGCCGTACCAGCAACTCGATGAAGTGCTCGCAGATATGGAGCAATACGAATCACAATTGCCGAATGATCCGAGTTGGAAACGCCGTTTTTATTATGAATACATCTATGCCTTAAACGAGCGAAATCGCTCTAAAAAAGTTTTTGAACAAATTTCAAAAACAGGAGTGCCTCTAGAACAGATGCCTCCTTATGTGCGTCAAGCGATTGCAGATGCTTACTTTAAGAATCAACAACCTCAAATAGCTGAAAAAATTTATAAAAGCTTATTGAATGAAAAGAACTATGCTCATTTTGAGCTATATGCAGGCTTGTATTACTCATTAATTGAACAAGAGAAATATCAGGAAGCTGATCAATTACTCAAAACGATGGACAAGGCATTACCTACTTTCCAATACAGTAATGCTAAAGGTGTGGATAAGGTTACCCATGATGACCGGAGTGAATATTTAGCTTTAGTCGGGCTTAACTACGCCTATCGTCAAGAATATGCCAAAGCAGAACAATACTATGAACAATTAATTGCAAAAGCACCGAATAACGTTCTTTTTCAAAATAATCGCGCATTCATTCAACTTTTGCGTGAAAACCCACAGCGTGCAGAATGGATTGTATCTCAATGGGATGGAGTCATACCTGTAGATGAAGGCATCCGGATCCGTCATTTAGAAAATCTGCGAGCTTTGGAAAATATCCAGCAATGGCGTCTGCAAAGTACTGAACTTATGCAAACCATGCCTGAAGATACGACCGTAATAAAAAATAAAAAACAGCTTGATGACCGTAATCATGCCTCTATTCAACATCAGAGTAACTTTTCAGAAAGTGATTCCGATAACTCGGCTTTACTTAATCGTTTGAAGGGGAATCGTGAGCAGGATCATTTTACCCGCATTCACAGCCCATGGTTTTTTGATAATTATCGTACTTATGTAGATCACAGCTTTCGTTCTGGTGAATATGATACGGGCACAATTGAAGATCAACGTGTAGGTTTGGGACTGGAATGGGCATCACGTCGTAAAGCAGTGAATGTCATGTTGTCTCAGAGTATCGATAATCCACAAGATCAAGACCGTTTTGGGATCAAGGCCAATTGGTCACAATGGCTGAATGATCATTGGCAGTATGCATTCGGATTTAATAGTCAGGCGGATATTCCATTACAGGCCATCCGAAAGGGCAATGAAGGTAAATCTTATACCTTTGATTTGAATTGGCAACAGCATGAATCTCGTAAGGCGGGTCTGGTCTATCAGTTAACTGATATTGATGATGATAATACACGCCAAGAGGTTTCGGCATACCTTAAACAGCAGATTTTCCAGGCTCCGCATCATATTACCAGTTTGACTTTAGCGGGTTATTACAGCCAGAACAAAGATGTCATTGTGGACTATTTCAATCCTGAAGAAAGTTATAGTGCAGAGTTGCATTTACAGCATGAGTGGATTACGTGGCGGAGATATGACCGCAATTTTACTCAAAATTTTGAAGCTACCGTTGGGACTTTTGGACAAGATAATTATTCCGCGAAGCCAATTTATAACGTTTTTTATGGACATGATTGGCAGGTTTCCCGGACTTGGAGTCTGAACTATGGCATAGGATGGGGAACTCATCCTTATGATGGTGAAGATGAAGAAAAAACTTATGCAACAGTGGGCTTTAAAGGAATTTTTTAATGAAACAAGTGATGAAAACCTTACTTTCTGCTGTCATGGTAACGGTCTTCGCCGTTCCTGCGACGGGATTTACGCAAAATATAACCAAAAATACCACTGAAATACCTGATAACTTATTTGTTACCATTACTTTTCATGATGTTCGAGATGACGTTGCCCGTGAAGGAGATCGGGATCTTTATGCAATCAGTACTAAAAATTTAGGACGCTATTTTGCCTGGCTAAAACAGGAAGGCTGGCAAACCATCAGTTTGCAAGATGTATGGGATGCTCGGCAAAAGAAAAAGAAATTACCAAAAAAATCAGTGTTATTGACCTTTGATGATGGCGCACTCAGTAGTTATACCCGGGTTTTTCCATTATTGAAACAGTATAAATATTTCGCTGCTTTTGCTATTCCGACGAGCTGGATTAACGGGAATACCAAAGATGCTTATGAAGCCTATGGTCAAAATAGCTTAATGTCTTGGGATCAAATGCGTGAAATGCAGCGCTCAGGCCTGGTAGAGTTTGTTTCACATTCGGACAATATGCATAAGGGCATACTTGCCAATCCACAACAAAGTATGCAGCCTGCAGCAATTACACGTCAATTTTTACCCAAATATCAACGTTATGAATCTGATCAAGCTTATCAAAACAGGGTTGTAGAAGATTTACAACAATCCAAGAAAATTTTAGACACTGAATTGGGAATAGATACACGCGCGATATTCTGGCCTTATGGGGCGGTGACCAAGGAAAGTGAAGAACTTGCAGAAAAAGCTGGTTTGCCTATGTCATTTAGCTTGGGCAGTATGTCAACCCTTGCTGATTCGGGGCAAACCTATCAACGTGCCCTAGTAATGAATAATCCAACCCCCGAAATGCTGCATGCAGAAATGCTGGATTTTTTAACTTTTGCAAGCGATATCCACAAACAGCGTAGAAGTTATATCCGTTTTGATTTGGCTGAAATGGTCAGTCCCAATGACAAAATTTTTGATCAAAAACTGGGGCAATTCTTAGATCAGATTAGTGCATTACAAACCAATACTATTTTATTAAAAACTGTAGCGGATGAAAATGGGGACGGAAAAATAGATGTTGCCTATTTTCCTAATCGTCAACTGGGTATGCGTAAGGATTTATTAAATCGTACAGTTTGGCAAGCACGCACCCGTGTGGGTAATCGGGTGTATGCTGAATTACCGATCAGTTTACAAACGAAACAGGGACTCAATTTTGCAGATCTTACTGCGGAATTAGTTAAGTATAATTCTTCAGTTGAAGGTGTAATGATCGATATTGGAGATGAGCTCGACTGCGCGATACAGAAAAAGACTTGGGATGGGGAGTGCGCTGAAAAAATAAAACAGGTTTTTGATATAAAAGATCAAGCTAAAAAACAGGCAAAATATTACACCAATATCAGTAATAATTATCAAACTGTTTTGAAAATCACCTTAAAGGATAAGCATGTAGATGGATTAATGCCTTTGATGGAATATAGTTTAAATAATAATGATTTTCTTTATATTGAATTTGATCCGGTGAAAGATTCTGGAATATTTAAAACTTTAGAAAAACAACTGGAAAAATTAAACAGTATACAAAAACAGTATTTAATCGTGAGTTTTACAGTAAATCCGAATGGGAAAAGAAGTGATTGGAAAGAATATTCACAATATTATCAGGAATTAAAAAAATTATCCGTACAAAAAATTGGGATTAATAATTATCAGTTGAAGGCTGGACAGCAAGTTCAGGGACATCTTTACCAAGATCTAAGTATTAATACCAGTCCACTCACTTATCGTAATCCATATGAAAATAATACTGCGAAGGGGAGGAAATAATGACTGACTCAAGTTTATTTCAAATGAGTGATGTGTATTTTGGCTTTGCTTTTTTCTACCCATTATTTATGGCTTGGCTTTGGATTGCTGGGGGAATCTGGTTCTATTTAAAACATGAACGCAAGCAACCATCGTTACCTCATCCTAGCGAACATGGATGCAGTATTATTATTCCTTGTTTTAATGAGGCAGCACAGGTTAGGGATACCATAAAGTTTGCCATGCAAACGCAGTATCCGGATTTTGAAGTCATTGCCGTCAATGATGGTAGTCGAGATAAGACTGCTGAAATTCTAGACGAGCTTTTGCAAAAATATCCGAAACTCAGGGTTGTCCATTTGGCTGAAAATCAGGGCAAGGCCTATGCTTTACGTGCCGGTGCAATGGTGAGTCAAAATGAATATCTGGTTTGTATAGATGGTGATGCCTTAATCCATCCTCATGCAGTGTTATGGATGATGCATCATTTAACAAAATATCCACGGGTTGGGGCAGTCACGGGGAATCCACGTATTTTGAACCGCTCCAGTATTTTGGGCAAAATTCAGGTGGGTGAATTCTCTTCTATTATTGGATTAATTAAACGTGCACAACGTACCTATGGACGCATCTTTACTGTTTCCGGTGCAATCGTTGGTTTTCGTAAAACGGCACTAGACCGGATAGGATATTGGCGCGATGACATGATCACGGAGGATATCGATGTATCATGGCGCTTACAGTTCGATCATTGGGACTTGCAATATGTCCCAAGAGCATTGTGCTATATCTATATGCCTGAAACCTTCAACGGCTTGTGGAAACAGCGTTTGCGTTGGGCACAAGGAGGAGTGGAGGTTTTATTTGCTTATTTACCAAACTTATTTAGGTGGAATCGACGCCGTATGTGGCCTATTGCACTAGAGTCTATTATCAGTGTGGTTTGGGCATATGTGATGTTCGGTATTATTATCTTATATCTATATGGCCTATTTTTTTCTTTACCCGGAGAGTGGGCGATTCAATCTCTCTTTCCACAATGGTACGGGATTATTCTGGGTTTAACTTGCCTGATTCAATTCTTTGTTAGCTTATATATTGATAAACCCTATGATAAAGCCCGAATCTTCAGAAACTATTTTTGGGTCATTTGGTATCCACTGTTCTTCTGGATTCTGACTATGCTGACGACTGTGGTTGCATTACCTAAAACGATTTTCAAGACTCAAAAACGTGCACGCTGGGTAAGTCCAGATCGTGGATTTAGAGGAGAGCCAGAAAATGACTAAAGTATATAAATATTATTTAATTGAAGATGAATCAAAATTAGAACTACCAGCGTACATTGATCAACCTGAATATGTACGTAATAAAAGCTTGGGTTACAGTCTGCAAATCGTGGGTTGGTTTATATTTATGTGGTTATTTATGCCAGTGTTGACCCTATTTTTATGGTGGTTTGAAAGTCAAACCATTTATCAGCAACTGGTCATACAAGCTCAACCCAATAGCCAGTTAAGTTTATTGAACCTTGTAGTAATGATTTTAAGCTTTATTGGCGTGCTGTTGCTTTGGGCAACTTATAACTGGGCCCGCTTTTCAGGTAAGGATCGTAGAAAAGCTCCATTAGCGGTTGCTGTACCCCAACTGGCCAGCAGTTTTAAGGTGAATACGGCAGATATTATCAATATGCAACAGGCCAGAAATTTAACCCTTTATTATAATAATAAAGGGTTACTGGAATTCTTTGAGACTAATCACCAGTTAAAAAAGCGGATTTCAGCTTAGAAGGTTGAGGATGTTCCTGTACAAAATCATCGGGGTAATAACCAATATGTTTTACCCCGTTTTTTTCTAAAAACTTGATGGTATCCACAATTTCTTCGGTGGAAAGCTGTTGATTGTTTCGCCAATTCAATGCTTGCAGTTCAAAGATGGTATGACTCAAATCCGGGTCGTATTTTTTTGACTGTTGTATGAGGTCGAAATAGAATTGTTGATGGTCATCCGCTTCTTCCATATAAGGCATCGCCATAATGGCATTGTAGTCATAATATTGATAAGTACTTGGCATGGATTGACTAAACCAGTTTTCACTATGAGGCTCTAATACTACGGGTGCATACATATTACGTGCAGTCAGTAGATGAGGCTGTTGTTGTTTAATGATTTTGCTAATACCTGCGGCAAACTGATCCAGATATGCCGTTTTGAATTTGGCAAATTGTAATTGTTTAGATTGCCGTGGTTGTTTTAATAATTGATCTGCACTAAATCCCCAAGCCCGATACATACTCTGTGCTGGAGCAGAGCTGTCTTCATAATCATTCAGCGTGACATCATCATGGTAGAGCACACCATCTACCGCATTTGATTTGATAAAATCTAAGTAAATTTCAGAAACATATTGAAGATTCTTTGGATCAAAGGGTGAAACTCGAATATAGCCCTGTTTTCCGCCGTTGTTATGTGAGACATAAGTCAGTTTGTAATTTTTTGGAAACTCCCACGCCATTAAGGGCAACCAGGCATAAATATGCTTGACCTGGGTCTTGCTACGAATCTGGCTGACAAGAAGAGGAAAAAGATTGTCTCTGGTCGGGATGTGGCGGTTTTTAAAGTACACCTGATTGGCTGAACCATTGGCATCGGGATCGGCAAAGGCTTGCAAGAAAATGGTATTGGGTTGAATCTTGTTAATACGTTGTAATAAAGCCTGAAGATTTTCTTGCTGCTGTTCTTTATTTTTATCATATACATAGTCAATATCGATATGCATGATGCGCATCTGATCGATTTTACCGGTTTTTTTTAATGGCGGTGCAACTGATTTTTGTGTCATATTCTGCTGCACAATTGCATCAATAGGATGCGGCTTGATCTGTACGAAATCTGCAGCCTGTGTAGCTAATGGCAGACAGGTTAAGCTCCAACAAAGACAATGGCTAAGCCTGCTCTGGTATAAATTTTTTAAATTATTCATTATTATACTCACATTTTTTGGTTATAAAATTTTAAAAAAAATATCAATGGGTTGTTTTATTATTAGCTCATCCTATTAAAGGGTGATCAGGCATGAATCAAATCATCAATCAGCAGCTTTTTCATTTTAAATAACGTTGCTTGTGCATGAGAATTCTGCTTAACAATCTCGCCTAAATTTTCAGGGTGAATTTGCCAGCTCACCCCAAACTGGTCTTTACACCAGCTAGATTGGCTCTCGATTCCTTTTAGCGTGATGCTATTCCAATCATAATTAATCTCGGTCTGATTTTCGCATTCAATGATTTTTGCTTTTGCCGCATATTCGTTTGTGGCAATCATGTGATTATACGGAAAACTAGAGTAATACCATTCACAGGCTGCTTTGGCATTTTTTCCAAACCACAGGCAAGGATAAATAGAGGTCGTCATTATTATGCTCTATATAGGCCATATAAACAGATAATGTAGCGCTCTACCAGCATGACTCAAGTGAGTTTGTGCAGGCTAATTGTTTAAAATTGATTCAATTTAAATGAAAAATGCAGCCGATGAGACTGCATTTTTTAGCTGGAAAAAATTTATCTAGATTCAATCATTTGTGATATGAACTCTGAATGATATTTTTAATAAGCACGATTAAAGTAAACAGGTTTGAATACGGACTTTCATGTTCAATGCCTGTTGCAGAATAAAAGCTTTCATCCAGTTGACCTGTTGTCCCATCGGATTGGTTTTGATGGCTGTCTTCAAGAAATCCAAGTTGGCCTGATTGAACAGTTGTGTTTCAATGGCCTGTTCAAGCTGAGCACTACTGGCTGTCATGGGCAGGCTCACCAGATAAAATGCCTTGGGATAGTTATAAAAGGCATACAACAAGTTAAAGGCTTTTTGATCGGCCTTAAGATTGCCTGCACCAATTTCATAGCTGCGATCCTGATTGCTATGGGTGACACCAATCAAAAAATCAAAATGATTATCCGAAAGTCTTAGTCCAAATTGCAGCCCAATCTGGTCAGCGGTGAGCTCATGCTGCACAAAATTATTCAGGATGGAGCCATCCTCTCCCCAAGGTTCTTGCAGCACCAGTAAATGTGGATTGTGCTGATAGATGTGGCCTGCAAGCTGTGCCTGTTCCAGGCTGGATTTCACGGATTCAATAGTACGGTCTGGCATAGGTATAATTCAAAAGAATACAGGAGATGGGAGAAAGTTTAGTTACTCTATGCAATTTTCAGCATGAATTACATAGATGTTTTAGAGGAATTAACAATCAGATTAGATTTTGTACATTTTAATGTTGGCTTGCGGTAAGGGTTATCTCTGAATACAATAATAGATCATCATTTAAGTAAATCATTAATAAAAACTTATACTCTTTATTAGTTAAGCTTTATATGACAAATATGCATATTAATATAATAAAACAAGCAATAGATGTGATAACTAAATCTCTATAATGAATATATATATTTTTAAAAGTGTAATAAGTACACGTTGATCTGAGCTGGTGTTGTCAATGTCCATAACTGAGGAAAGACTTACTCATCTTAAACAGCTTGAAGCTGAGAGTATTCACATTATTCGTGAAGTGGCTGCCGAATTTGAAAATCCGGTCATGTTGTATTCTATTGGTAAAGATTCTGCAGTGATGCTGCATCTTGCTTTAAAAGCCTTTTATCCTGCAAAACTTCCATTTCCGCTATTGCATGTCGATACAGGCTGGAAGTTTAAAGAGATGATCACCTTCCGCGACAACATGGCGAAAACCCATGGTTTCGATTTGATCGTGCATCAAAATAAAGAAGGCGTTGAAGCAGGAATCAATCCGTTTGATCATGGTAGTTCTAAATATACCGACATCATGAAAACCCAGGGCTTAAAACAGGCTTTGGATAAATACGGTTTTGATGCTGCCTTTGGCGGTGCGCGCCGTGACGAAGAAAAATCACGTGCCAAAGAACGTGTATATTCTTTCCGTGACAGCAAACACCGTTGGGATCCTAAAAACCAGCGTCCTGAGCTTTGGAACCTTTACAACGGTAAAGTAAACAAAGGCGAAAGTATTCGTGTGTTCCCATTATCAAACTGGACTGAGCTTGATATCTGGCAATACATCTATTTGGAAAGCATTCCATTAGTACCGCTTTATTTAGCTGCAGAACGTCCTGTGGTTGAACGCAGTGGCACACTGATTATGATTGATGATGAACGTATGCCTCTACAAGAGGGCGAAGTTCCACAAATGAAATCGGTACGTTTCCGTACTTTAGGGTGTTACCCACTTACGGGTGCAGTTGAATCAACTGCCAATACCTTGCCGGAAATTATCCAAGAGATGCTCTTGGCGACCAGCTCAGAACGTCAAGGTCGTATGATTGACCATGATGAAGCAGGCTCGATGGAGAAGAAAAAACAAGAAGGTTACTTCTAATTTTTCGATCTGAACCCGATTTCTAAAGTATGTGGAGTTTGAGCGATGTCTCATCAATCTGAACTGATTAGCCAGGATATCTTGGCGTATTTGAAACAACACGAAAATAAAGACTTACTGCGTTTTTTGACCTGCGGTAACGTGGATGATGGTAAATCGACTTTAATTGGTCGTTTGCTTTACGATTCAAAATTGATCTATGAAGATCAATTGCAAGCTGTTACCCGTGACTCTAAAAAAGTCGGGACGACTGGTGATGCACCTGATTTGGCACTTCTTGTTGATGGTCTGCAAGCTGAACGTGAGCAGGGTATTACTATTGATGTAGCGTATCGTTATTTCTCTACTGAAAAGCGTAAGTTCATTATTGCCGATACTCCGGGGCATGAGCAATACACCCGTAACATGGCGACAGGTGCTTCAACTTGTGACCTTGCGATCATCTTAATTGATGCGCGTTATGGTGTACAAACCCAGACCCGTCGTCATACCTATATTGCAAGTTTATTGGGTATTAAGAACATTATTGTTGCGATCAACAAAATGGACCTGGTTGAATTCTCTGAAGCACGCTTCAATGAAATTCAGGCTGATTATGCCAACTTCGTAAGCCAATTGGGCGACCGTAAGCCAAGCAATATCATCTTTACGCCTATTTCTGCATTGAATGGCGATAACGTGGTGAACAAGTCGCCAAATACGCCATGGTACACGGGCGAAACCTTGATGGGTACGCTTGAGTCTGTAGAAATTAACCGTGATACCGCGAAACGTGATTTCCGTTTCCCTGTGCAATATGTGAACCGTCCGAACCTCGACTTCCGTGGTTTTGCAGGTACGATTGCGTTGGGTGAAATCAATGTCGGCGATACAGTTGTGGCTTTACCATCGGGTAAGACTTCAACAGTGAAAGAAATCGTGACTTATGATGGCAACCTTGAACATGCTTTTGCTGGTCAAGCGGTGACATTAACGCTGAATGATGAAATTGACGTATCACGCGGCAATATGCTGGTTCGTGCAGATCAGGGCATTCCTGCCATTTCACGTTCGGTTAAAGCGACTGTGGTCTGGATGGCGGATCAGCCGCTAGTGATTGGCAAGCTGTATAACATTAAAATTGGTACACAAACGGTGCCTGCCAAAGTGACTGGCATTAACTTCCGTACCAATGTGAATACACTTGAGCACATGCAAGTGGATCATCTGGATCTGAATGCCATTGCCAATGTGACTATTGAATTTGATGCGCCAGTGGTATTTGATCGTTATCAGGACAGCCGTTACACCGGTTCGTTTATCTTCATTGATCGTTTGAATAATGTGACGATTGGTGCGGGTATGGTGGAAGAGTCTGTTGAATGGACTGCACATAGCAACCCTGTAACAGCGGAAGACCGTGCGGCACGTTTGGGTCAAAAACCTGCGTCAATTACGGTGTCTGCCAAAGCATTGGAAAATGCGCAAGCACTTGAAAACCTGTTGCTTCAACAAGGTATTGTCGCGATTGCGAAAGCTGACCTTGATGCTGCGCAAGTTGCACTTCTTCGTGAAACAGGTATTGCTGTGATTACTACTGTTGCAGAGGGTACAGATGTAAGCTTCGCGCAAGAGTCGGTTGACGAATTGGCTGAGAAGATTGTGGAATTGGTTCGTCTGTAATAGATTAAGCTGATTTAAAAAAAACCCGCCTTATGGTGGGTTTTCTTTATCAGATGGCTCACCGATTTTAAATTTGTAAAGATCTGGATATGCAACAATAGTCATCATTATCGTGTGATAAATATTGTAAATAAAAGATCCTAATTGAATTACTAAAAAAAAGAAAAAAATAAGAATAAAATTAAAGGTTAGATAGTTGATTATATAGAATAAATTTTTTGAAAAACTGAATGAGCTTTCAATGTGAAAATAGATGAAATTGTGAGTTCCAGAAAATGCTGAAATTGTTACCAATACTGAGGTATAGAATAGGCAATAAATAAATACTCTAATTAATGATAAATGCGCTCTTTTAAGCTCGGAAAGACCATGCTCAGTTTTGCCAAAAGAAAATAATAAAATTGATAATTTAGGACTCACCACTGAACAGAAAATCGTATATCCTGCGATTAAGAAACCTGTTACGGTAACAACGGTTCCGATTAATGAGCTGCTTAAAGTAAAAATTTTTTCATAGAGTTCGTTAGAGGGAATCCCATAACTTAGGAATAAAGATAAAAATGCAAATACAATGAGAAGAATTTTGTTTTTCTTAGAAAAGGGAATGGCTCTTGCTGAAAAATAAACATTAAATAAATGCTTTTCTTTTAAGAGTTCATCTTTAAGTTTTTTTTTATTAACTGTCATTTGTTTGATTATCCACTTTGCTAGTTAACCGACTAGTAGAAGTTAATTTTTGAATTACCGAGTCCTTTGTTTTAGGTACGGTTATTTGTTTTTTTTCTATTAAATTACTAAATCGTTTAATTAGACTTTTGGCAGTAGCAGATATATTCTTCAAGTCAATTCCATTTATGGATTGTATGATTTTAAAGTTTTCATTATCACCCTTTAGGACTTCATCATTTTCGGAGAGTCCAACAAGTCTCACAGCTTGATTTCCCTGTTGAGTTAAATCACTTAATTGCTGTGTGATTACGTCTTTATTTAATCCCTTATCTTTGTTTTCATATAATAAATTTGTAGATTGGCTATTTGCTGCTGCTGATCTTTCTTGTAGCTCGTCAATAAATCCAGCGTAGTCATTTTCATCATTTCTAACTTTTAATGTAACTTTAACAGTTTCCAATTTTTTATAAGATTTGATAAATTCAGCAAGTCTTACATCAGAAGTTAAAGGCGTAATTCTTACAGAAGGTAAGCCGAAGTCTAATAAAAAATCTTTTTTAGATTCTTTGGGAAGGCTTGAAGCATAATCTCTAGTTTCTCTTTTTAGAAAAGTTTCTGCAGTGCTTCTGAACATATCTAAAGTTGGTGCATGTTTTGTTTCTTTAAGATAGATCAAACGATGATTGTTTAAAATAAGTACAAAAAAAGCAGAGGGAGAACTTGGGAGGGCTTGTTCGTCTTGAATCAATTCACCAGTAACTTCATTATGGTACTGCTGTCTTTTAAGTAAAGTATTTCTAATGAACTTTCCAGCTAAGGCGTAATACATTTCGTTGTTAGTTTGATAATTGATGAATGATACATCTTTAAAGAAAAATGTGCCGTTAGCAATTTTCCACTTATCCTCTCGGTTAAAAGCGGTAAGAACTACTTCGTTAAATAAATCCATTAGATTATTTTCATTAAATTTGCATACAAAATTTGAAACTTCGAACTCAAAAGATGAAGATGTAGGCATAATCCCCCCAAAATAAAAATTTAATTATTTATCATATGTTTAAATGGTTATTTAGTAAACAATTTTGTTGATGAGGTTGTTTTTTTATTTTTTAATATTAAGATATATCTTAATATATATTAAGATATATCTTATCTATGCGAACTTCCAATCTTATTGAGAATAGTGAAAGTACACCAACACCACGTAAACGCCTGTTTGAAGCAGGACAAATGAAGCTATTGGTGCTGCATTTTATTGCCCAATCTCCAAAGTTTAGCTACGACATCATTAAAGACGTGGCATCACTGGTGGGCGGGAACTATAAGCCGAGCACAGGCACCATCTGTCCGACGATTCACTATCTTGAAGAACATCACTACACAGAAGTGAAGCTGAGTGAGGATGAGCGCAAGCAATATCACATTACAGCCCAAGGACTAAAACATTTAGCTGCGCATCAAGACCAGATTAATAAAGTTCTCGACCGCTTTAATACGCGTAAGCAAATCCAGAACAACGAATACTATGTCGATATCAAACGTGCGATGGAAAACTTGAAAACGTCATTGCGCCTGAAGATTCAACATACTGAACTGAATACAGAGCAAATCCGTGAAATCTCCGGAAAGATTGATCAGGCAGCAGTAGAAATTGCACGTATGTAATTCGATTCACGATTTAAAAAGATTAGGTTAAATGATGAAAAATAATTTCCCAAAATTCCACCAGAAACATCTGACTTGGCTGATGCCACTCATCCTGTCGGGCATCATGAGTGGTGCAATTTCCTGCTTTAACCTGTTGCTGAATAAAGGCTTGGTTGATGGCTTTTTTTCTCTGTGGCTACATGCATGGAGTTTGTCATGGCTGATGGCTTTCCCACTGATTCTGGTGATGCTGCCATTGGTGCGTAAATTCCTGATGCAGTTTGTAGAAATGCCCAAATAAAAAACGATTTGGTTTGATTTAAAAACTGTCAAAACCATGCATATAAGAGACGGGATGAATGCATCAGCTTTAGCCCCGTTTTTTTCTCAGCCAGATCACTAAACGGGTCAACATTAGCAGTACGGCAAAATAGATCTGAAAAACGGCTGCAAAAATCATGATCCAGCCGCTATTCCCCGGAGTCTTTCTTGCATCAAGCTCAATGACAAATACCAAAATTGCAACCACAATTTCAAAAACAATCACGGTTTTAAATAGCCAGGTCCATGGAAAACGCAACAACTAGGTGAGGAAAATAACGCCCAAACCAGGGAACAGGCAAAATAGGAAAATAACTTTTAAATCCATAATAATTGAGCATTTTTATTGTGGGTGTGGGGCTAACAATATATTGAATAAAATAAAAATAAAGCAATACACACTGAAATGACGCTACAATATTTAATTGGGTATTTTTATCATTGAACCACAATAATTTTAGATTAGTTCATTGAATCAATAATGCTTTTCATTTCATTCAAACTTTTCACCCCTGCAATTCGTTGAATGATTTGTCCATTTTTAAAAATCAGTGTAGAAGGCAAACCGTAAACGTTATAGCGTAAGGTCAGAATCGGGGATTGATCGACATTGATCTTGCCGAATTTAATCTCAGGTTTGACTTCAGCATAATGAGTTGCCAACTGTTCAAAGACAGGAAAATTTTGTACACAGGGTTTGCACCAGTCGGCATAAAAACGAATCACAGCAAATCCTTCAAACCATTCAAAGTCACTATAATTATCTTCATTGTATTCAATGATGGCTGACATAAATTTTCCTGATGTTTTCCAATTAAGGCTTGGACCAAGTCATACTTAATTCTGCATGACCAGTGTTTTTGTCCATGGCTTGGCTGATGATTTTAAAGCCCTGCTGCTGATAAAAATTTACCGCTGCGGTATTTTCAGTATAGACATTTAAATGCAATTCATCACATTGCTGTTTAAAAAAATCAATCAAGGCCGTACCGTATCCCAAGCCTTGCTGATGGGGTGCAATAAAAAGTGCAGCTAGCACCGCCTCTGATTTCAATAAGGATGCAAAACCTGTGACATTTTGATTGTCCTTGATTACATAATTTTCGGCTAAAGGCAGATACAGATCCCGCATCGGAAGCAGCTGCTGTTCCCAATATGTTGCAGGAATAAAATCATGTGTCTGTAGGGAAGCATTGAGCCAGATGTCTAAGATAGATTCCATATCCTGCATTTCAGCTTTTTGAATAGTTGCCATGTGCTCATATCATTTTGCTGAATAGTAGGAAGATTATACATAAGTCCACAGTTATTCATTCCCGGCTATTTCTATGTTCAAATAGAGCAGTAAATTTTAAAAAGTAATGAATAGATCAGGAATAAACTATGTCACAAACGACTATGCAGCAAGTCATTATCACAGAACCGGGTGGTGTGGATAAACTCGCTTACGAAACTGTTGCAGTACCTGAAGCTAAAGCAGATGAGGTCTTGGTGAAAGTGCATGCATTTGGCATTAACCGTCCTGACATCTTGCAGCGTCAAGGTCTATATCCAATGCCTAAAGGAGTCACGCCTGTTCCGGGGCTGGAGGTGGCTGGTGAAGTGGTGGCTGTAGGAAGTGAGGTTTCTAAGTTTAAGGTTGGCGATAAGGTCTGCGGCCTAACCAATGGGGGCGGTTATGCAGAATATTGTGTGGTGCCTGAAAGCCAGACCTTGAATATTCCTGAAGGCGTGAGCTTTACTCAGGCAGCCGCGATTTCTGAAACCTTCTTTACTGTATGGGCGAATGTGTTCCAGATGGGTAAAGCCAAGGCAGGGGAAACGGTACTGGTACATGGTGGAACAAGCGGGATTGGAACGACTGCTTTGATGCTGTGTAAATCACTTGGTATTAAAACGTTTGCAACCGTAGGTTCAGATGAAAAAGTGGCAGCAATTTCGGATTTAACCACGGCAATCAACTATAAGACTCAGGATTTCGAGCAAGTCATTAATGAGGTTACTGACAATGGTGGGGTCGATGTGATTCTGGATATGGTGGGTGCACCGTATCTGGAGAAAAACTTGAACCTGCTACGTCGTGATGGTCGTCTGGTTTATATTGCATTCTTGGGTGGTGCAAAAGCCAAAGAGGTGAAACTCGGTCAAATCATGATGAAGCGTCTGACTATTACCGGTTCAACCATGCGTGCTCGTAATACAGCAGAAAAAGCTGAAATTGCTCAAGGTCTGCAAGAGCATGTTGCACCGCTGTGGGCAAAAGGGGAATGTTTGCCGATGATCTATAAAACTTTTAAGTTTGACCAGATTCAGGATGCTCATGCGGTGATGGATACTGGTGAACATGTCGGTAAAGTTGTGGTAGAAATCCTCTAATCATTCCCGCTTTCAATAAAATAAAAGCCAACATCTGTTGGCTTTTATTTTGTATACAATAAAAAATGATAAGTAACTTAAATTAATGGATAAAAATAAGGTCATAAAATTTTAAAAAATGGTAAAAAATGTCGATTGTTCGACACAACCTGTCAAAACCAGAGAGTAGATTAAGATTTAGAATAATCCGACTAAATTGTTTGGAATTAATTGAAATGTCATTTAATAAAAGGAAGTATATTATGAAAATAGTCTCAGCTCCTTATACATCTGAACATGGCTTACGCGCCTTGAAGCGATTGCATAAGGCCATTATTTGCAATCAGGTATTACCTTCTAATCTGCATCAGTTTTATAAAGCCATGCTGCATCTTGAGCGTTATGTTGAACGGCTTAATCCCAAACCGCCGACAAAAGGTGTCACCAGCCGTTTCAAATCCTGATTCAAGTTTTTCCTATTAGGCTTAAGTTGAAATAAATATTTAAAATTAAGTTTTTGATTGGTAGTATAATTTTTAGATAATTTAAAAAAATTTAGCATTTTAGGTATTGTGCTTTTATTGCACAAAGAGGGTATTTATGAAGGGCAATGCGTCAACGCATGAGCGCCTCGCAGAGCGTTTGGCCAATATTTTAACCAAACTGAATATAGGGCATCAGTTAAGTGTACAAGAACTGGCGGGTGAGTTTCAGGTCAGTACCCGAACCATTGAACGGGACTTTGATCGGCTTAATTCATACTTGCCTTTGATTCAGGATGGAAACACTAAACGCTATTATCTGGAACCTTCCTATTTAGGCCGTTTTAAACTGCAGGATATCCAGAACTTTGCGCAACTGTCGGGAATTAGTGAGCTTTACCCGACGCTGGATATTTCTTTTTTACGCGAATTGCTGGACGAGCGGGCGAACCAGGTCTTCTCGGCAAAAGGCTATTATTTTGAAGATAGCAAACGGTTTGCTGAACATTTTAAGCTGCTTAGCGCTGCGATTTATAAACGTCAATGGATTGAGCTGCAATATCGTGATCAATGCAGAATCATCCAGCCTTATCGTTTAATCCATCATCATGGCATCTGGTATTTGGCGGGTGTCTTTCAGAAAAAACTGCAGACTTATCGTTTAAGTCAGATTCAGCAGGTGAAACTGCTATTTGAGACAGAAAATTTCCAACATGATGCCGAGATATTAAAAATACTGGCCGATGAGGAAAGCATCTGGTTTGGAAAGCAAAAACAGCAGGTTTTTATCCAGGTAAAAGCTGAGGTTGCGGTATTTTTTAAAGAGCGGCGTTTATTTCCAGAGCAGCAGATTGAGCAGGAATCCACATCTGGAGAATTATTAATCAGCTGTCAGGTTCGCCACGAAATGCAGTTATTGCCTTTGGTGCGGTATTGGCTACCACATGTCAGGATTATTCAGCCAGTTCATTTGCAGCAAAAACTGGAGCAGGACCTGGAGAACTATTTGCGCTCTGCGGGATGATAGCCAAAGAGCACGATAGTGGAATGCAATTCAGAATAAGAATCTGAGTTGCTAAATTTTAGGCATAAAAAAACCAGCTTAATGCTGGGTTCTTTACTTACACCATCTTAGTAAGCTAAGAATGGTGCCCGAGGCCAGACTCGAACTGGCACGCTTTGTGGGCGGGGGATTTTAAATCCCCTGTGTCTACCGATTTCACCACTCGGGCTTAACAAGATTGGAGGCGGAGGTCGGAATCGAACCGGCGTACACGGAGTTGCAGTCCGCTGCATGACCACTCTGCCACCCCGCCATGTCTTGTTGCTGCGTATATTATCAAGCCCTGAAAAAAAAACAATAGTAGATTTATGCAGATGTGCAGAAAAGCAGCATATAACGGAAAATATTTAAAATATTCATGTAGAATGTGCGAAATTGATTCATATCAACATTTGGGAGAAGTGCCGTGGCATTAGTATTAGATGGTCGTGCATTGGCAAAGAAAATTGAGGCTGATTTGTTAACTCGCGTAGAAGCGTTAAAAGCAAAATCAGGTCGTACTCCAATCCTTGCGACTATTTTGGTGGGTGACGATGGCGCATCTGCAACTTATGTGCGTATGAAAGGAAATGCTTGCCGCCGTGTCGGTATGGATTCATTGAAAGTTGAACTTCCGAAAGAAACTACGACTGAAGAATTACTGGCTGAAATTGAAAAACTAAATGCCAATCCTGATGTTCACGGTATTCTTTTACAGCACCCAGTGCCTGCACAAATTGATGAGCGTGCTTGTTTCGATGCCATTTCACTGGCGAAAGACGTTGATGGTGTAACTTGTCTGGGTTATGGTCGTATGGCAATGGGTGAGGCAGCTTATGGTTCTGCAACGCCTGCAGGTATCATGACTATCCTGCAAGCCAATGACATTGAAATTGCAGGTAAACATGCAGTCGTTGTTGGTCGTTCTGCAATTTTGGGTAAACCAATGGCTGCAATGCTGCTTGAAGCCAATGCAACGGTAACCATTTGCCATTCACGTACTCAAGATCTTGCTAGCTTCGTTAAACAGGCTGACATCATTGTTGGTGCGGTAGGTAAAGCTGAACTGATTCAAAAAGACTGGATTAAACCAGGTGCAGTGGTTGTAGATGCAGGTTTCCATCCACGTGATGGCGGTGGTGTCGGTGACATTCAACTTGTCGGTATTGAAGAAGTGGCTTCTGCTTACACGCCTGTTCCAGGTGGTGTAGGTCCTATGACAATTACGACTTTGATTCGTCAAACAGTTGAAGCTGCTGAAAAAGCTTTGGGTTAATGCGTTTGTTCCTTCTCCCTCTGGGATGAGGAGCATGCTCCGCAAGGGGATGAGGGGACTTTAAGCAAATTAAAAACCTCTCCCTAACCCTCTCCTAAAAGGAGAGGGAACTTTTTGTTTAGACAAGTATTCATTTCTTAAACCTAAAACGAATAAAAAATTCCAATGAGCTGTACTTTCCAATTTCCCAAAGCCCCAGAACATCTTATCCAAGCCTTGCATGAAGTGATTCCAAACTGTGAGTTGATGGCACAGCAATTGCCTGAAATCCCCATTTCACTGTGGCTGATTCCACTGGTCTTTCCGACAGACAAACTCGATGATGAGGTGATTCGTCGGATCTGGAATGATACGCCATACTGGATATTCTGCTGGGCTTCAGGACTTGCTATGGCACAGTGGCTCTTAGCTGAACCACATCATGTGAAAGACAAGGTGGTACTCGACTTTGGTGCGGGGTCGGGTGTGGTTGCAATTGCAGCGAAAATGGCAGGAGCGAAGCGGGTGATCTGTTGTGATATTGATCAGGTCAGTCTGGATGCGTGTCGTGCCAATGCCGAGTTGAATAATGTCGAGCTGGAATATCTGGATGATCTGTATAAAGCAGAGCAGGTCGATATTCTCTTGGCTGCCGATGTGCTATACGATCAATGCAATCGCTTCTTTTTAGATGAGTTTCTAAAGTTTTCCCCAGAAGTATGGGTGGCAGACAGTCGGGTGAAAAATTTTAGTCATCCAAACTACGAAAAACTGGATGAACGTAGTGCCACGACTTGGCCAGATCTGGATGAAGCAAAGGAATTTCGTAATGTCAGTTTTTACAAGACGCTATAAATAGCGTCTTATTTCTGTCTAAATTATTAAGTTTTAAGAGCAGGTATAGCGAACCACACTTAAGGTGCTTGGACGCGCTTCTAACGACTGGCGAGTAGCCATATTTTCACTATTATATAAGTCTGGGGTGTTGCTAAGACTTATGCTGGTACGGCTCTGGCCCAGTTGACGACCATAGTGTGGAGTTTGTATTTCCGGATTGGCAATTTCACTAATGCTCATGATCGTTAATTTATATTGTTTATTTAAGCCTAATACTTTTTGGCAGGCACGCTGTAATTTCTGTTCATCTATTTTCTGGTTCTGACGAATAGCTAAAGTATAAGTCAATGTTGCGCTATTGGCAGACTGGCTTTCAATCTGATAGCCGACATTACCATTGTATTGGCGCGGAGTACTTTGACAGGCAGTCAGTGCAAGCGCAAGCAAACTTAAACCCAACAATTTATAGCTCTTGTTCATCTTCAAAAAATCCCGGTGTTATTATTCTACTCAGTATGCCATAAGCCCGATTTTTTAACGATCTTGAGGCAGTGTATATTCCATAAAAAAGCTTTCCAAATGTGACCATCTGGAAAGCTGATGCCATCAGAATAAAAAAATAAAAACTTCGTTCATTTTGCCTGCATTGAAGTGAATGACAATTATCTGGTGTCCTTTCACTTTAAATAGTGTTAGGTTTCTTGAGATAACAAGAAATTTAAGTTTACTGTCTGAACAGGATTAGAGGAGGTGGACATGCTAGTGAGTCATCCGGTCTATGATGTAGCGGTGATTGGTGGTGGCATTAATGGCGTGGGTATTGCCGTTGATGCTGCAGGACGGGGTTTGTCGGTTTTTTTATGTGAAAAGGATGACCTCGCCAGCCATACTTCCTCTGCCAGCAGTAAGTTGATTCATGGCGGTTTGCGCTATCTTGAATATAAAGAATTCCGTTTGGTACATGAAGCTTTGCTGGAGAGGGAAATCCTGCTAGCCAAAGTGCCGCATATCATTCGTCCATTACGTTTTATCATGCCGCATCAGCCGCATTTACGTCCTGCATGGCTGATACGGACCGGTTTATTTATTTATGATCATTTGGGCAAGCGGAAAAAATTAGCTGCTTCCCGGCATATTCATTTTGATCCGGCCAGCAGCCCTTTAAAAGATGAAATGACGCAGGGTTTTGAGTATTCGGATTGTACTGTGGATGATGCGCGCTTGGTGGTTTTAAATGCCATGCAGGCCCATGAGCTGGGTGCCAAAATTGCCACACAAACGCGTTGCACAGCTGCTTACCGTGAAAACGGATTATGGAACATCCATCTGGAACATGCACAGGGCAGTTATCAGCTACAGGCAAAGACCCTGGTCAATGCTGCCGGCCCCTGGGTAAATCAGTTTATTGAGCACAATTTAAAACAGCAATCACCACATGGTCTACGTCTTGTTCAGGGCAGTCATATTATCGTGCCTAGAATTTATGAGGGCGATAAAGCTTTCATTCTGCAAAATGATGATCAGCGTATTGTTTTCGCGATTCCTTATCTGGAGCAATATACCTTGATTGGGACTACTGATCATGAGTATCAGGGCAATCTTGATCAGGTCGAAATCACCGCACAGGAAGTGGATTATTTGCTGGATGTTTATAATGATCATTTTAAGCATCAGCTGACGATTAAGGATATTTTATATACCTATTCAGGTGTGCGCTCTTTGTGTGATGACGAGTCGGATAATCCATCGGCTGTTACCCGAGATTACACTTTGGCAATATCGCATGCGCAGGAAAGTGATGCACCTTTACTCTCGGTATTTGGCGGCAAGCTCACCACTTATCGAAAACTGGCAGAAGCAGCAATGGTGCATTTGGCACCGAACTTTCCTGACATGCATAGTTCCTGGACTGAAAAAGCATTGTTACCGGGTGCGGAAAACCTGGTTTCAATTGAGCTGTTAATACAGCAGCTTATGCAGGGCATTGATGATGTTTCTTTGCCATTGGCTTCGCGCTGGGCCCATGCTTATGGTTCAAGGGTATGGGTATTTTTAAAGGATATTTCCGGCATCAATGAATTGGGTGAAAACTTTGGTCATGGACTGTTTGCGAGAGAGGTAGACTATCTGGTGGATCAAGAGTGGGCGAGAACAAGTGAGGATATTTTATGGCGCAGAAGCAAACTCGGTTTTCAATTTAGTAGCGATGAAATACAGCAACTGGATCAATATCTTTTAAAGTTACTGCTGACAAGATCAAGCGATACTGCAGCTGAAGTAGTTCAACAAGAAAAAAGACCGCCTGAGCGATCTTTTGGGTACAGCAAGTTTTAGTTGTGATCTTCAATCAAGTTTCAGCGGTGGGCTGTACTTAAATTTCAACGCCGCCGAGTTCTTTACAATTTACCGGCGTATTCCATTTCACGGCTGTACCCCAAACCACGGGGCGTACAAAACGCCAAGGCCAGAAACCGAATCTCTGGCTGGCATTGTAGTTAATGACCACGTTGCCACCGACTTGATGGGCACGTTCTGCAAAACGTGAATACAGTTCTTCTACGCTGCCATAAGTCCCTTTAGCCACTTTAATGCGCTTTTTGATCTGAAACTGGCTAGAGTCAGGTGTACCTTTGATTGCACAAATGTGAAGAGCAGGCTGTTCTGGTGTCTCGGGTTTGGCTATTGCCAAAGTAGACATGCTAAGCAGACAGGCAGTCAGTGTGAGTGTTTTTAACATAAAGTTTCCCCTTTTATGGCTGTTGTTAAGTTATACAATCTTATTATTAAATAAATAGTTAAAAAAAAGGCCGCTTGTGCGGCCTTTTTTTATTTAGCAATTAAGCAGATTGAACTGCAGCTAAAAGTTCAGCTTGACGCTTTTTCAACGCTTCTGGTAAACGGTCACCCAGTTTGTTGAACAATTCAGAGTGGCTTTCAAATTCTTTGATCCACAAATCTTTATCTTGAGAAGTCACCATCTCGAACTGTTCTTTAGTGAAGTCAGAACCAGTCCAGTTCAGCTGTTCGTAAGTTGGAACACGACCGATTGGTGTTTCAACAGCATCTGCACGACCTTCACAACGGTCAATGATCCACTCAAGAACACGCATGTTTTGACCGAAACCAGGCCATACGAAGTTGCCTTCAGCATCACGACGGAACCAGTTTACGTTGTAGATGCCAGGAAGCTTGTTGCCAGCAGCTGCAGCTTTCGCACCAACTTTCTCACCCATTTCTAACCAGTGAGAGAAGTAGTCAGCCATGTTGTAACCGGTGAATGGAAGCATCGCAAATGGGTCACGACGAACAACACCTTGTTGACCAACAGCAGCTGCAGTGGTTTCAGAACCCATGGTTGCAGCTTTATACACGCCGTCAACCCAGTCGATTGCTTCTGAAACTAGAGGAACTGTGTCTGCACGGCGACCACCGAAGATGAATGCAGAAATTGGAACACCTGCCGGATTTTCCCAGTCAGCATCAATTGAAGGGCATTGACCTGCAGCAACGGTAAAACGTGCATTTGGATGCGCAGCTTTTTCACCAGCAACGTGTGGTTGACCTTTCCAGTTAGTCAGGTTAGCAGGTACTTCTTTAGTCAGACCTTCCCACCATACTTCACCGTTGTCAGTCACGGCAACGTTGGTGTAAATCACATCGTGGCTTAAAGTTGCCATACAGTTCGGGTTAGTTTTGGTATTGGTACCAGGTGCTACACCGAAGAAACCAGCTTCTGGGTTGATTGCATATAAGCGACCGTCTTCACCTGGTTTGATCCAGGCAATATCATCACCTACAGTTTCAATTTTCCAGCCTTCGTAACCTGCTGGTGGAATCAACATTGCAAAGTTGGTTTTACCACAAGCTGATGGGAATGCAGCAGCGATGTAGTGTTTTTCACCTTGTGGATTGGTTACGCCAAGGATCAGCATGTGTTCAGCTAACCAGCCTTGTTGACGGCCCATAGAGGATGCAATACGTAATGCCAGGCATTTTTTACCAAGCAATGCGTTACCGCCGTAACCTGAACCATAAGACCAGATTTCACGAGTTTCTGGATAATGCACGATATATTTTTCTGGGTTGCAAGGCCAAGCTACGTCTTTTTGATCTTCTTCAAGCGGAGCGCCTACAGTGTGGACACATGGTACGAATTCGCCATCAGTACCAAGTACCTCGTAAACAGCTTTACCCATACGAGCCATTTTAGCCATGCTTACTGCTACGTAAGGAGAGTCGGTTATCTCAATACCGATGTGTGCAATATGAGAACCTAAAGGACCCATAGAGAAAGGAACCACGTACATGGTACGTCCTTTCATGCAACCATCAAACAAACCGTTCAGGCGAGCGCGCATTTCAGCAGGCGCTTCCCAGTTGTTTGTCGCACCTGCGTCTTCTTGTTTTTCTGAACAGATAAATGTGCGACCTTCAACACGAGCAACGTCAGAAGGATCTGAATTTGCCAAGTAAGAACCAGGGTGTTTTTCTGGGTTAAGTGCTTGCATAGTGCCGTTAGCGATCATCAAGTCAATAAGACGTTGATATTCTTCTGCGCTACCGTCACACCATTCAATTTTTGCCGGTTTGGTTAATTTAGCAATCTCTTCCACCCATGCAATAAGCTTAGGGTTACGAACGAATTCTGGTGCGTTCACTTGGGTCATGGTGAGGCCTATCTCAAATATGTACGATTCAAATGTACAAAGTACAATCCAGGCAATGGGATACATCGCCAAGATGAAAATATAAAAAAAAGTGGCTGTATTAAAGCATAAAATCATAAAAAAAATAAGACTAAAGAAGTAGCTGAAATAGATTGGAATATTATATATTTATTTTTTAAAATCATTAAAAACAATAAGTTAAAACATTGTTCGTTTATTAATTGATCCATTTACTAGTTTTATGAGTGTTATTTATTTAAATTATTTATTTAAAAAACAATGGTTTAATGTTGTTATTTTTGTGGTGATCGCTATTGATTTAATAAATGGTGGTAATTCGAATTTTACATAAAGATGCTTTCAATTGTCGATAATTTGGACGAAATTAGAGCAATTGCTTCAAAAAAGTAGTAAAAATGTCAGTTTCTGCCAAGCCTTTGTCCCTTATCTATAATGAAAAATCAGGATTTCATGCAGCCAATAAAGATGAAATCTATGAGCCGCTTATGACAAATTTAACAGCTTATGGTTATGAGATTCAGGCATTTGAAATTAGTGCTGAAACAGATTTTAGCAGTTTTATGGACAGAATCATCGCACGCCATCTACAGGCAGACGAAATTGGTATTGTGGTTGCTGCGGGTGGGGATGGTACACTCAATACGGTGGCTACTAAATTGATAGGCACCGAGATTCCTATGGGTATTTTTCCCTTGGGAACCTTCAATTATGTTGCCCGCTTGTTGCATATTCCACTTGATTTGCTCAAAGCGGCCGATGTTATCGCGACAGGACAAATCCGTGCAGTTCATGTGGCGCAAATTAATGATCATATCTATTTAAATAATGCCAGCTTGGGACTTTATCCCTTATTCATACAAAGGCGTGAACTCTATAACCAGCGTTTTGGCCGTTTTGCTTTACATGCTTATACTTCAGCGCTAGATGTACTGATTCGTGATCGCAAAGAACTGAAACTGGAAGTGGAAATTGACGGTAAAAAATATCCCGTCAAAACTCCGCTGATTTTTTTTGGCAATAATCAGCTGCAACTGGCAGAGATGAATTTACGCATTGCCAAATGTGCTGAATTGGGGAAAGTCGCAGGGGTCGTTGTGGCAAAAAGCGATAAACCCACCTTATTTAAAATTTTATGGCAGTTGATTCGAGGCAATCTTGATCATGCACCAGATGTGTATAGCTTTTCTGCCGACAAGGTGCAAATACATTCCAAAGCCAAAAAACTGACTCTTGCACTGGATGGTGAGATTGTGGAAATGCAGCCCCCGCTGCATATTTCCGTACGCAAGCATGCATTGAAAATAATGGTTCCTTATGATTCTACATCTATCTGATTTGCATTTTGGTACGGAAAGACCGGCCTGTATGGCTGCAATTCGTCTCTTTTGTCAGCAACATCCTTTGGAGGCTGTGGTTGTAAGCGGGGATTTAACCCAGCGCGCCCGTTATAAGCAGTTTTATGACTGCAAACAGTTTGTGGAAAGTTTAAATCTACCCTATCTGGTGGTGCCTGGAAATCATGATATTCCCTTGTACCATGTCTGGAACCGGATATTCAGTCCCTTTACCCGCTATAAAATTTTCTTTGGTCATATGGAAACTGTGTTGGAAACCAAGCATTTTTATCTGATTGGCGTCAACAGTATTCGACGGCGTTATCATACGCGCGGACATATTTCCCTAGAGCAAATTCAGCAAATTGATCACAGGCTGATGATGGCTCCCAAGCGTAAAATCAAACTTATTGTGGCGCATCAGCCATTTTATACACCGCCGGATAATCCGCATGGGATCAAGGATTGTCCAATGCTGGGGCGTATGGCTTTGGAATCTTGGAGTCAAAGTGGTTTAAATGGCCTGTTGCATGGTCATCTGCATCAATCAGCGGTGTATGATCTGAACCAGATTTACCATTTAGGGGTAGACCATCCGGTGCTGGATATTCATGCGGGAACTGCAACGTCTTACCGTTTGCATCGGGGCTTACCCAACAGTCTGAATCTGATTTATCCAAATGCTGATGTAGAGCATTATTATTTTAACAATCAGCAAAAAGAATTTGTGTTAAAAGAAGAAAGTGCTGATTAAATGCAGAAATATCGGATTTGAATAAAAAAAATACAAAAAACAGCAAATTTTTTTTGTTTGCCCCTTGAAGCGTTTTTTTCCATCCCCACAAAAGTGTCATCGAAATTATTTGATGATGACCGATGGAATAACAAAGTCATCATTACTTCACTAATAAAAGACTTAGTCTGATGGAGTTTCCAATGAGCAACATTCGTCCATTACATGATCGCGTAGTTATTCGTCGTGTTGAAGAAGAAACTAAAACTGCTGGCGGTATTTTGCTTCCAGGTTCTGCTGCTGAAAAACCGGCTCAAGGTGAAATCATTGCAGTAGGTAATGGTCAGATTACTGACAACGGTGTGCGTGCTTTAGATGTAAAAGTTGGCGACAAAGTATTATTCGGCACTTATGCGGGTACCACTGTAAAAGTACAAGGCGAAGAGCTTCTTATTATGAAAGAGTCTGACATTTTAGCGGTGCTTGAAGGTTAATCCTGAGCCGGAAAATTCAGACCTGATTATTTATTCAGCTTATTGAAAATTAAAATATTTGGAGTAAACCATGTCAGCTAAAGACGTAAAATTTGGTGATTCAGCTCGCGCTAAAATGATTGCAGGTGTAAACGTACTTGCAGATGCGGTAAAAGTGACTTTAGGCCCTAAAGGTCGTAATGTTGTGATCGACCGTTCTTTTGGCGCACCACATATCACTAAAGATGGTGTAACTGTAGCGAAAGAAATTTCACTTGCAGACAAATTTGAGAACATGGGTGCTCAACTGGTTCGTGAGGTTTCTTCAAAAACCAATGACATCGCAGGTGACGGTACAACAACTGCAACCGTATTGGCTCAAGCAATCTTGAACGAAGGAATCAAGTCAGTGACTGCGGGTATGAACCCAATGGACTTGAAACGTGGTATCGACCTTGCAGTGAAAGCTGTAGTGGAAAACATCAAAGCCACTGCTAAACCAGCGTCTGACACGAAAGCAATTGAACAAGTCGGTTCGATCTCTGCAAACTCTGACGAAACTGTGGGTAAACTGATTGCTCAAGCAATGGAACGCGTTGGTAAAGAAGGCGTGATCACTGTTGAAGAAGGTTCAGGTTTTGAAGATGCGTTAGACGTAGTTGAGGGTATGCAGTTTGACCGTGGTTATATCAGCCCGTACTTTGCCAACAAACAAGATACCTTGACTGCAGAACTTGAAAATCCGTTCATTCTTCTGGTTGATAAAAAAATCAGCAATATCCGTGAATTGATTACAGTACTCGAAGCGGTTGCTAAAACAGGTAAACCTCTTCTTATTATTGCTGAAGATGTTGAAGGCGAAGCGTTGGCAACTCTAGTTGTGAACAACATGCGCGGCATCATTAAAGTATGTGCAGTGAAAGCGCCAGGTTTTGGTGACCGTCGTAAAGCAATGCTGCAAGATATCGCGATCTTGACTGGTGCGACTGTGATCTCTGAAGAAGTGGGTATGTCTTTAGAGCAAGCTACACTTCAAGATTTGGGTACTGCACATAAAGTAACAGTATCTAAAGAAAACACCGTGATTGTAGATGGTGCTGGCGATGCAAACCAGATTGCTGAACGTGTTCAACAAATCCGTGCGCAAATTGAAGAATCTACGTCTGAATACGACAAAGAAAAACTTCAGGAACGTGTTGCTAAATTGGCTGGCGGTGTTGCAGTAATTAAAATTGGTGCAGCAACTGAAGTTGAAATGAAAGAGAAGAAAGACCGTGTTGACGATGCGCTTCATGCAACTCGTGCTGCGGTTGAAGAAGGTGTAGTTGCGGGTGGTGGTGTTGCACTGGTACGTGCAGCTTCTGCGCTTAACGGTGTAACTGGTGCCAATGATGACCAAAATGTTGGTATTAACATTTTACGTCGCGCTATTGAAGCTCCGCTTCGTCAAATCGTAGCGAATGCGGGTGATGAGCCATCTGTAGTCATCAATGCTGTGAAAAATGGCGAAGGTAACTTTGGTTATAACGCTGCTACTGGTGAATATGGCGATATGCTTGAAATGGGTATTCTTGACCCTGCAAAAGTAACGCGTTCTGCACTTGAGCATGCTGCTTCTGTTGCTGCTTTAATGTTAACGACTGAATGCATGATCACAGATATCCCTGAAGATAAACCTGCTATGCCTGATATGGGCGGCATGGGTGGAATGGGCGGTATGATGTAATTCGTCTGGCTCATTCATTACTCAGCTTTCCAATACATGTTAAAAACATCCTTCAGGTTTAGGCTTGAAGGATGTTTTTTTATTGGTATATTTATTTATAAGTGTTATAAATTTTAACAATTTCAGTAAAAAATCTTCGACTTTTGTATCCTGTCTGTTAATTTATTTTGTGATAGGATGAATGAACATAAGATAAATTTCACATCAGGAACGTATGATTTTTCTGTTGATATTTTAAACAGAGTTAAGTGTATAGAGGGGATCTTGAACATAATAAGTATTTCTGAATATGTGTGATCTTTATCATAATCTGATGTATAAATGTTGTTAAATAGTGATATTATTGTGACTGTGTAATCAGTTTATAATAGTTAATAATTTCTCCAAAATATAGTTGACATTTAGCATGAATGATTTGAATACAAGAGCTAAAGAACATAAGAGGGTAGTTCTGAAATCGGAGCTGATAATGATTAGCGCTGAAGAGTTGAAAGGTTTATATCGAAAGTTGAGGGACTATGAAGATCAGATACAAAGTTACCAACAAGAAAAGCAATTTTTTCTGAAAATGCTGTCCAATCAATCCTAATTAGTTTGGCTAAACTCATCAATTAAGTTTTGAATAATTTCTTTGTGTGCACTCTTTAGGGCTTTGAATTTTAAAAAATAGTTTAATTCAACACTTTGTGATTCTGTTAGTGTAGATGTTTCATCTGCTAGTTTTTGATCACCAAATCTTAACCATTGTTTAGAAACATTTAACCATAATGCTAATAGCGACAATTTATCCTGACCAGGAATAGCCTTGCCAAGCAGCCAGTTATTCGCTGATTGTACGGAAATTGGTTGACCATCATAACGACAGTTAAATTCTTTCGACAAATAAGTTGGACTAATCGGATGTTTGGCTTCTGATAAAGCCTGAGTTAGGCGTTCAGCAAAAAGTTTTTTTTCCTGTTGATTGCTCATGATCTAAAATAAACCTCAAAGATGCAATTATTATACACTTTTTATATTGCGAATAGGTTGTGCTATTGTAATACTTTTACTCCATAAAGGTAAATTAATTTCAATATCTAAAAAAGTCTTTGATAGTTTAATTTGTATCCAAAAGTTTCCATTTGATGTTTTAAAGTCAGCTTGATTTTACAAAAATAGCTGTAATAAGCTAAATAAAATCCCCATCTCTTTTAAGAGTATTTTAAATGGTTTTTTGCATTCTGATGAGTAAATGTAAATTCACATTTTTATGTGTAGTATTAAAAAAATTGATTAGCACAATTATAATTTCCAGTGCTCTTTTTAGAGTGGTGCTACAGTTTTCCATTTAATTTATGTGATTTTGATCCTTGATGAAATGACTAGAATGCTGGATTCAATGATGGCGAAAGTTTGTATCTTCTAGAGTCTAACAGTGCTAATTAATTTGTACATGCAATAGATCTCTAATCACTGCATGGTTTTTTATTTGGGGGCCTGTTAATCATTCATAATGGTAGCCAAATAAATACACAAACTAAGGCAACAGAACTTTCATAGTTTCTCTTTGGCTTATCATAACCTGTCGTATTGTTTCTAAATAGCTGAAGCATATTCTTAATTAAGTCTCTAATTTTATATAAGTACCAATCCTTGTAATCATTATGCGATTGGGTTTTGAATTTTGTAAGATATTTGCTTTAGTCATTGTTTTTTGTATTTTTTTCTCTAAATTAAGTTCGCATCATATCCTTTATTTGTACAAAGCACATCAGTATCTTTTAGATCTATGGGATTAACCAAGGCTGTTGCTACTTTCACATTATGATTTGTACCGTCATGAATTAGAAATTGAATAGGGTTCTCATTTGAATCTACTGTTAAATGAGTTTTAGAGCTATTACCACCCATGCTTTTTGAAATAGCTTGGGTTCTGATGCTTGTGGCATGCTGATGAGCACGCACATGGGTTGCATCAATAAATACCCATTCCAGATCGGCATCAAAAGAAATTAAGTTAAATACTTTTAATAACTTATTATCTTTTGATCACTGTGCTTTGTTTGAGATAAATATCAGAATTTGGGGTGAGGGGTATTGCTCAGTAAGGCTTTCAGCTTAGACCAGTGTTGATCTGTCAGTGTTGTGCGAGTCATAGCGAGAAGTGAATTTGGTTTGGTGATTAAATTTTACTTTCTCGCTATTTTTTTGCCCAGCAAATGTCACAGGCTTAATTTAAATCGAGTTGTTTTCATAAAAATTGACTGGTAGATGACGCTAACTGATGCCACCGCTAAAAAATTATAAATTGATCTTATTGGTTTGATTTATCGCCTAAAAAAATACCTCATAGTTACAAAATATATCAAATATTGATTTAAATTATTTTGATATGATTTTTGATATTTTATTTTAAGTAAATGATTTTAATCTATTTAATTATTGTTATATTGTTTATATTGCTAAGAAATATGTAGTTATTATAAATATAAATCAAATTTTGATTGATAAAGATGTTTCTTTTTGTATATTATGCCCTTGTACGAAATTGATGCTCTGAACGGAATTTTTCAGTATCCAAATTTTCGTCCCAGTTTTGCTGGTTTGCAAACATCCTAGGGTAAACCAGTCTTTTTATAAGAATTGAAAGAGGACAAATCTATGACATTTAAGAAATCAGCATTAGCCGCTGCGCTCATGACTATGGCAGGTACAACAACATTCGCTGCAGTAGTAGAAAATCCACTGACACGTTGGAATTATGATTCTGATACAGCTAATTTATACTTGCAAAGCACAGGAACGGAAACAGTAACTACTGATGTGAATCAATCTACGGTTCAGCGCGTTGAAGAAGTGCTCAATTCGCAAGTCATTTTAAATGCAACCACAAAGGTTCAAATTCCTGCTCAGTTCCCTAATTTATTCAATAAGTATGAATATGAGGAAACACGTGCAGGTTTACTACGTGAAACAAATGATCATGTTGATACTAATATTACAAATACAGACACCCAAGTTTCTCGCTCTGTAGAAAACAGTAGCTTTAGTGAAAAAACAGGTACAGTTACTCGGACTGCTCAAACAAATGTTGCTTTGTTTAATGGTAATGAAATTCCTGGAACAGAAACACGTTTAGCTGATACGACTTTTGAGTTTGTTCAAGATGATCTTACTAAAGTTGCGGGTGCTTATGAGCGAACAGGTACGCGTAGCAGAACAGAAATTGACTATAACGATGATCAGGTACTGGATCGTACGGTAGAAAGTACTCGAACCAATAGCTATAAAGACAATGCTGTTGCTTATGATACAAACGGTCAACCAGTACAGGTTGATGGTCAAACCAGTTATGTGGTGTTAGAAGATACCAATGAGCGTAATTTTAATTTAACGGCATATAATTCAGATGTTGAAAATGGCGTAGAGACTAGCCGTGGTCCTGATGGTAAGTTACTGGTTGTAGAACGTAGCCGTTCTTCTACCGAGCAAGATGCTAACTACCAATATGATGATATTTCTGGTGATTTTGTTACCTTTAAAGGACAAGGTGATAATGTAGAATTGTCTAATATTGAAGAAGTAACCCGCGCTCGGACATCGACATATACCAATTATGATGATGTTAGTGTAAAAGATTTGGAACTCTCTCGTCAGCAATCTAATAGTTACCAGCAAACTGATATCTTTGATAATTTTGTAAGCTACAATAACCAGAATGGAACAAGTGATTTAACCGTCTATAATGATGGTAAATCCAATCTGGCTTGGGAAGGTCAGCTTAACCTTGATGCAAGCTGGAAGTCACGTGAAGTTTCAGAAAAAGATGGTCAGCTCAATACTGATAGCATTACCACAGGTACTTATGAGCTAAACCAGCAGGACGCATATTATCAACCTACCCATAATGCGGAAGGTGAAAATTATAATATTGTAAAAGCAACTGGTAATCAGGAAATCCCTTTCCCATATGATTATTTAGGCGGTAATCAGCCAATGCTGTTGGGCAGTATGTACTATAATGGGGAAGATACTGCATTACAAAGTTCGCTTTACGATTCAAAATATCATGAAAAAACTGTTGATGGGAACGGAAATTTAGTTCATGAAATCACAAACAACCAATATGAATCATTAAACTATGCTGCGAATATGCAGGAAAATATTGAAGTTGATCGTGACTTAGTACGTAATGATCTACGTGATGAAACTACTATTGGTTCTGAAGTCGTGGTCTCTACTAATCCACAAGATCAGGTGGTTTCAGGCTTCACCCGTAAATTTGACGGTTCGCCAATTACTCTGAATGATGTTAATCAGTGGGTAGATGATAATGGTGATATCCATCATTATGTAGTTCTGGGCTTGGATAAAAATGGTCAAGAAATCCGTACTGAGGTACAGGTTGCTGATGCAGCTGATCCAACCAGTTTGAGTCTAAATGCAACGTATAACCAATTGAATACCTCAAATTCAACAGAGTCAGTGCGTTATAATGAAGATGAGTTCTATAAATCTACAGATTCATCACTAGATTCATATACTACGACTTATGAAGATGGTTCTGTTGACTCTGATAAATGGACTTCTGATCAAGCAATTACCGTTTATAATGAGAATGTAGTTGATAAAGAGTGGGAGGGTTCTCGTTCTAATACCTACGAAAACCAACGTGTTACATTTGCTGATGTTGAGGGTGTTGCAACAGCAGCTCAGATTAATACTTATGCACATCAAGATGCTGAAAATACCACTAAATATAAACCTGGTCAGGAATTGGTAGAAGAAACCAACCAGACAGAATCATATCAATGGACTCAAGAAGATCTATTGGCTAATACAGCTTTTGCTGCTCAAGATAACTGGCAACGCAATGAAAAATTGTATGCTGAAGGTGCTAGTGATTTAGGTCTTGTTGTAACTGAAAATGGAAACGGTACATCTTCTTATATTTCTGCTACACAGACTGAAGAATCACAATGGGCATCGAATAGTCAGGAAACAATCTATCAAGCTGGTGATATAAATAGTACTGAAACTGGTTCCAATTCACAGAGCACAACACGTACTGATCTTGTAACAGGTAATTCAGATACTTATGCAACTAATGGTCAATTTGCATCAACTGAGTTCAACACGGTTACTGGTTTGCTAGCATCACAAGCTGTTCTGTCTACAGAGGCTGCTGAGCGTCAAGAAAGTTTAAGCACTACTCAGGCTGGTGTAACCACCTCTACAACGGTTGTTCGTGGTTATGAAGATGAACAACGTAGTGATGAAAGCGCAACCTTGACAGTTTATGGTTCTGAAACCAATGTTGCGGGTGATGGCTCTCAAACTGTATTGGCTAAGAGCGCAACAACAGTCGTAGATAAATTTGGTATTGAGGAATCTAATCAGCTGACTCAAGCAAATACAGATATCACTGCTGCTGGTGCTGCAACCACAACTACACAACAACGTACAGACGATGTTTCTGGAATTAAGTTAGAAAAAACAGTGACATTGGAAGGTGCTAGCGCTAGAGCTGCGGGTACAACTAGTTCAACGATAATTAGTGCGGGTGAAATTTCTGTAGATGGTGTGTCTATCACTGCAAATGGTTTGAATGCCAATAATACCGTTGTATCTAATGTTGCAAATGGTGTTGCGGATTCTGACGCAGCAAACCTTGGTCAAGTACGATCATACTACAATGATGTCAGTGGTCGTGTTAACCAATTAAATACACGTGTAGATGATGTAGAGAAAACTTCTTACCGTGGTATTGCTATTGCATTAGCTGCGCAACAACAAATTCCTAACATTGGTGCTGGTCAGTTTGCTGTCTTTGGTGGTGTAGGTCACTATGAAGGTGAATCTGCAGGTGCTCTAGGTCTTGCTAGTGTATTTGCTGACGGTCGTACTTCTGTAAGTGCTGCGGTAGGTTTTGCCGGCGGTAATGAAGTTGGTGGTCGTGTAGGTGTATCATACGTTTTTGGCGGTAAATAATTACCTGTTAAAAAGTATAGATTAAAAAAATCCTCGCCTTGTGCGGGGATTTTTTTAATCAATTTCTATTTGTATTATGAGTCATTTTTTTGTTTGACTTATCACTTTAATTTTTGTGTTAAACGTCTATAAAACAGCTGTTTTTATCCATTTTAGAATGGATAAAAATAATGCAAAAAGCTGGAAAATAAAATTATTGGACAAATTGATGATATTGCGTTGAATGTAAGTTTATAGGCTAAAATAATCCAGAAAATTGTTCACTATACTCAAACTCAGGCGGACAAGGTGTCTGCTTTGGATCTGGGAAAGAGATAGGATTCAGTTTCTTTGAGCTGATCGATTTTATACATAAATTATGTATAAATCCTGCAAGTTGACGGTACAAATCATGATCAAAAAATGGATATTTGCATCATTGATGTAAGAGGCTTACTGTTGAGGAATAGAATTAAAATTCCGGAAAAAAGAGGGGATAAAGTTACCTACTTAAAAAATATAGTCACTTGATAATAGAGCAAAAAATTAATGAAAGTTTCATGTGTTTAGTCTGTATTTTAATGAGTTGTTGCTTTAAAATCCGAAAATGCTCTAATTAATGTGATATTTTTCACATTAATTTGGATGGTTAATACCGAGTTTTTGATTAGAACACAGTAGAAATCTTAAAGCTAATTATTGAAAGTCATCATTATTTTTTATGTAATAATCACTTAAAGTTGAATATGAAAAAAAGTCATAGATCTGTTGTGAGATATCCTCAAAATCAGGTGATGGTGCTGTTCACCACATTAATGTTGACTTCCCCGGTTTATGCAGCGGATCTCAAAATATTGCTACAGAATGCATTAACACAAGATCCATTGATGATTGAAGCGCAAGCCAATGAGCAAGCGGCGATCAGTAAAGTTAAAGAGTCACATGCCTTGCATTATCCAGTTTTGGCAGTGACCGCAAATCAAGTCCTGGGTCAATCCCATAAAGATCGTACTGATTATGCCAGTGAAGACTTCACTCCGGGTTTACGTGGCACCCTGAATTTATATTCTTTTGGAGCCATTAGTGCGCAAGTCGAGCGTGATAAAAGCAAATCAGCGTATTTTCATGAAAAAATTGGTGAAACTTCAGAAGAATTAGGCTACACCATTGGCAGTGAATATATTAAAGCCTTGCGTGCCCAAGAGTCCTTAGTTGTACAAAACCGGAGTCTGGAACGCCACAATAAATTCACCCAAGATATTGGGATTATTGTGAAATATGATCAGGGACGTCGTTCTGAACTGATTCAGGCTAAAGCCCGGCAGATGCAGGTTGAACATATGATCAGCGGTTTACAGCGTGAGCTGGGCTTTGCTTTAAGTAATCTGAAAAAATATACAGCTGATGTTTCCCCAGATGGATTGCGTGATCCATTTGCCGATCTTTCCGTCACGGATGTTGTGAATCGTTATAGCTTGACCCATCCCAGCCAGCATCCCTCTTTTCAGGCACAACAAGCTGAATTGGACAGTATCCGATCCGAACATAAATATCGTCAAACCAAACGCTATCCAAGTATTAATTTAGAAGGAAATGTTACCACTGAAGATCGTCAAGTTTATTTGAGCATGTCGTGGGATATGTTTAATCAAGCGACAAAATATTCAGTGGAGCAGGGTGGACAATCGATTGTGGCAGCAAATGCACGATTAGGGCAAATTCAGCGAGATATAGAAGAACGTGCCCGAACTGCAGAAATTGATATGTTTCAAAGCAAACAAACAATGGAGATTACCCGACAACAAATTGCAGCTTCACGTGATGTAGTGATTGCCAATGAAAAGCAATTTAAGATTGCACGAAAAACTTTGGTTGATGTACTGAATGCCTATAATGAGCTGTCTGCAGTGGAAATGGCTTATGTAACGGCACAAAATGATTTTCGTATGGCAGCCCTGGCGTATTTACGGGCACAGGGGAAAATCTCAACATGGGCGATGGGTTCGAGCAACACGACCTGGTCGATACAGCCTTAACTTTTAATCCAGCATTGCGACAGAATAAAAAAGGTTGTTAAAACATCATGAAATCAATTATCGAACATATCGCTTTAGTGACCCAGCTTCTGGGAACACCTATTTCTGTTGCTACGCTTATGGCACAGGTCACCCAGGATCAGAACCTACAGGTCAATTATCATTCATTGGGTGAAGTGTTAAAAACTCATGGTTTTGACAATACCCTGGCACAGCGAAATTTGCAGGATATTCCGTCCTTAGCCATGCCTGTGGTGATTGTGCTCAAGGATGAACATGCAGCAGTGATTACCCATATTGATGGTGTGGGGGATGAGCGAGTTTATGAAATTCAGCAGACCGATGGTTTAAAGCAGAAACTCACTCAACAACAACTGAATGAGCTGTATCTGGGATATTGCTGGTTTATCAAGCCAAAACTGGCCAGTGATTTACGTTCAGAATTACCCGAATATCATATGCCTAAAGCCTGGTTCTGGAAGGTGATCTGGCGTTTCCGTTCCTATTATTATCAAGTCATTTTGGCGACTTTCATTATCAACTTTCTGGCATTGGTTAGTTCGCTCTATGTCATGAACGTCTATGACCGTGTAATTCCAAACAAGTCTTATGAAACGCTGTGGGTGCTGAGTATCGGGGTCATTTTGGCGATTTTCTTTGAGTTTGTTGCCAAGATGATTCGTGGACATTTAACCGATATTGCAGGGAAAAAAGCAGACCTGATCATCAGCTCGGCGATTTTTAGACGGGTGATGAGCCTAGATTTGTCGGAAAAACCTGCTTCTTCAGGGGCTTATGCTAACAACTTGCGTGAGTTTGAGTCGGTACGTGACTTTATGACCAGTGCCAGTTTGCTGGTTTTGGTGGATTTGCCGTTCTTACTGTTATTTATCACCGTGATTTGGCTGATTGCTGGGAAATTAGCTTTAGTGCCTTTAATTCTGATCCCTATTGTGATGTTGGTGGGTTTTTTGGCACAAGGTCCTCTTGCACGTTATATCAATGAGTCCATGCGTGAAGGCTCACAACGACAAGGTCTGGCGGTTGAGGCGATTGAAGGGATTGAAACCTTAAAAACCAATAATGCCGCCAGCTGGGCGCAAGAAAAATGGGATTTTTATACAGCCCGTAGTGCAGCTTCAAGCATTAAAACCCGTGATTTAAGCAATTTTGTAGTGAACTTTTCGGTTGGTATTCAGCAACTTAATACGGTGATTTTGGTGATCGTCGGTACTTATCTGATTCATAGTCCGGATGCCAATTCTAAAATTACCATGGGGGCGTTGATTGCCGCCGTGATTTTATCGGGTCGTGCGCTGGCTCCTTTGGCGCAAATTGCGAACTTGGCGATTCGCTTTCAACAAGCCAAAGTGGGGATGCAAGGTTTACAAAGCATTATTGACCGAAAAATTGAGCGTGATCCAGAGCGTGAATATATCAGTCTGGATAGGGTTGAAGGTGCGCTGAATGTGCAGCAGGTCAGTTTTAAATACCAGGCAGATACGCCAGAAGTATTAAAAAATGTCAGTCTGCAGTTGAAGCCGGGTGAGAAAGTCGGGATTTTGGGTAAAATTGGCAGTGGTAAAACCACCATGCTGAAACTGGCCAGTGGCTTATTTACTCCGAGTCAGGGCAATGTCACTTTAGATGGCGTGGATTTAAGACAGCTTGATCCGAATTATCTGCGCAACCAGATCGCGATGCTGGGACAGTCGCCGCGCTTATTTTTAGGCAGCTTGCGCGAAAATCTGGATCTGGCCCGTCAGGATGGTTTTAGCGGTAATCAGGATTTGATTAATGCGCTGAAACGTTTTGGTCTGGAACAGATGATTCAAAACCATCCTAAAGGTCTGGACATGCCCTTGGGAGAGGATGGACAGGGATTATCTGGCGGGCAGAAACAGATTATTGCTTTGGCGCGTCTGACCTTGCGTCATCCAAAAGTGGTGCTTCTGGATGAACCCACTACAGGGCTGGATCAAGGCACAGAACAGAAGGCGCTACAAGCTCTGGGACAATGGTGTAAAGACAAAACTCTGTTGGTTGTGACTCACCGGATGCAGGTGTTAAGCATTGTCGATCGAATTGTGGTGATGGATCAAGGCAAAATTGTCATGGATGGACCGCGTGATGCCGTGCTTAAAAAGTTGACACAAAATGAGCAAAAAGCACGTACAGCGACACAACGGGTGATTCGACCTGCGGCTATGGCGGGTTCAGTGGCAACCAACAGTCCGACGCAGCCTGATACGAATGCCGCCCAGATAGCTGAAACAGAGCATCCGATGGCCTAAATCTGACTTGAATTAATAAAGCCCGAGCCAGCGACACACATAATATTGAGTAAAATGTATGAAGGATAATCCAACCAAGTCATCTGAAAAGATACATTCCAAAGATCTGAAATTGGTGAATGATCTGAATGCCGCCCTGCAAAAAGAAAAGCATACCGGTCTATTTTGGATGATTGGTTTGCTGTTTGTGTTTTTGGTGGTATTTGTGATCTGGGCCTATAACAGTACGGTTGAAGAGGTGACTCGGGGGCAAGGCAGTGTCATTCCGACCAGTCGCGAACAAATTGTACAAAGCCTGGACCCGGGAACCATCAAGGAAATGCGGGTCAAAGAAGGTGATGTGGTCGAAAAAGGGCAAATTCTCCTCACTTTGGATGATACTCGGAGTGCCGCAGTATTGCGTGAAAGTGAGGCTAAGGTTGCCAACCTGGAAGCCATGGCAGCTCGCTTGCGAGCAGAATCTTATGGTACCGCCATTGAATTTCCTGCAGGGATTAGTCCGGACTTGCAGCGTCGTGAACGTGCCGCTTATGAAGCCCGTCGTCGTGCAGTTGAAGATGCTGTATCCGGTTTGCAGCAAAGTAAAGCCATGCTGGACCGGGAAATTGGGATTACTGCACCAATGGTCGCAGAAGGGGTGATGTCAGAAGTTGAATTGCTGCGTATGCGTCGGCAGTCTTCAGATCTAGCTTTGCAAATCAATGAAAAACGCAACCAGTATGCGGCCGATGCCAACAACGAGCTGGTCCGCATTGAATCTGAACTGGCACAGGCCAAAGAAAATATGGCAATGCGTGCTGATCCTGTAGACCGCAGCTTAATTCGGGCACCATTACGGGGTATTGTGAAAAATATCAAAATCAATACCTTGGGTGGCGTGGTTCAGGCAGGACAAGACATTATGGAAATTGTTCCTCTGGATGATAAATTACTGGTTGAAGCTTATATCCGTCCGCAAGATGTGGCATTTGTCCGTCCGGGGCTAGATGCAATTGTAAAAATTACGGCTTATGATTATTCGCTGTATGGTGGATTAGAAGGTAAAGTAACCCTGATTAGTCCTGATACCTTACGTGACAAGGCGCGACCAAGTGAACTGAATCTAAATCCAGATGAGGCCTACTATCGGATTTTAGTGGAAACCCATAAAAATTCACTGATGGATAAAAATGGACAATCTATGCCGATTATTCCCGGTATGATTGCCAGTGTGGATGTCAAGACTGGAGAAAAAACCATCTTTCAATACCTGATCAAGCCGATTACCCGTATGAAGCAGGCATTGCAGGAACGCTAAATAAAAATATATTTTAATTTAAAAACTTAAGCCAAATTTTTATGAAATTTGGCTTTTTTATTCACTTGAGATTGGATAAGACATACATGAGCTGAAAACTTCTTGTCAGTATCTGCTGGGCTTTACTAGGTTTAATTGAGGAGATGCATCTTAAAAATACACAGCACGATGATGGGGAAATCAACTTAGAAGTGATTTTGGTTTATAAAATATCGAATCTTTGAAGGAGACTACAACCGCAGTTTTTAAACAGGAATGCCTGCTGTGTTTAGGATCACAACATTTAAATTTCTATCTTCAAGGGAATGGTTTGGAAAGCTGAAAAATATCAACCTGCAGTAGTTAGGCTTGAATATATAGGTCTTGTCTAGAGGTCAGCATCATCTCAGGAACACTTTGATCAAAACAAATCGAACAAGCTCTAGTGTTTACTTCAATGCTGTATGCAGAGAAGAATCTCGTTTTCTAGCTTGAAACTGGGTGCGTGATTTTGAGTGACTCACTTTGATTACTTCATTATTCAGCACAAAGTTGCAATGAAATGTGTATTTTTAACTTTATTTCTTTGGTAGATTTTTTTGTTATTTATTATGTTTTTTATGTAATTAATGTATTGAAAGTGTAATTTATGTACCATAAATATTCATTTAATTAACTAGAATCATGTCTTACATAAAATTATTTATCACGTATAAATATAAGCAAGTTATTGTAAATTATTAATATAAAATCCTCGAGAAAACTTAATTTTAATAAAAATTATTCTTATTTAAATTCCAATTTAAATGGAAATAAAACCTTTTTTCTATTAGGGCGTGTCCTCATTTGAAGAATTGGTTTTAAATGCTTAAAATCCTCCTTTAAGCTCTTTTCATTTCTACATTTTTTCAATGGCACGTACTCTTCTCACCGATGATATTTGGCAGCAAATTCAAGATACTATGCGATTACACGGTTGTTACTGTTCAAAAAACAGTAGAAATATCATGGAAGCCATCTTATGGAAACTACGTACGGGTGCGACATGGCGTGATATTCCTCAAGAACTTTGCCCTTGGCAAACTGCTTACAATCGCTTTAATCGCTGGGCAAGTAAGGGATTATGGGATAAATTTTTTTTAGATTACGAGGCATTCTGGATCAG